>JAJPZD010000295.1 GCA_021204605.1 Prevotella sp. | reverse complement strand
GGTGCCGTCCTGTGCCACCGTTGCAATTACTATCGGAGCGTCAGCATCAGGGGCGTTGTCGTCAGTTTCATCTTCTGATTCGTTACCTGTAAATTTGTCAAGGTCTGACAACGTTCCCACATCGCTTACTGGATTATTGCGGGCGTATTCTGCATCCTCCGCCGTTATCTCATTTCCGAAAATACGTATCTTGTGCACACGGGGTGCCTGCATTTGTGCTGTAGGGTCAACTGCCGTGCCGAATGGAGAATTGCCATCTTCATCCACCTGAACCATTGTCTGACTACCATCACCGTCCCACACACACCAACGGATAGACACGTCACTTGCATCTATTACATTCTCCATGAAATAGCCCTGGTCGCTGAACACGGTCCAACCTTCATTCTGTTTCTCTGAACCCATCCAAACAAGAGGCTCCCAGTCGTTGTCTCCTATCTTGACATCGCACTTGATGCCGCGTCCCCAAGAGGTGGATGACCATGACCACTGCACACGCTCCACGTATGGAATGTGGTCAATCTCCATCCAACCATGAAGACTGACTTTTGTATGTGTTGTAAGATCAACAACACCAGCGTTACGGCACATCTGCACGAAACCAGCCTCTCCATAAATGGGAACTCCATTAGAATCATATTGAATGTTGTCCTCAAGGTAATAGGTATGTCCAGGTACAGTCCAATTGTTGTAATTATCAACACTGTTACCTGTGGCACTTTCACCGAGATAGTATTGGCGACAGAAAGCAGCAGTAGCTCCTGCATAGCCGTTGTACGACTCCTTAGTAGCGAATGTGCAGTTGTGGAACAATACCGGATATGTAATCTCTGTTCCTCCGTTTGCCGGTGTCTCGATAATGGCGTTTACGTATGCGCTATCTGAATACTCCGGACAGTCCCTTCCAGTTTCACCCGTCCATGTGTTTGGCCAAGTGGTATCGCTGAAGTTAATGTTTATAATCTTGGTGTATGCCGTTGTGTCGCCGCTCCACTGCTCAACCACAGATTCCGGGTCAAGACTGCCTTCAATAGTGGCATGCATTGGCAAAGATAAGGCAAACATAACCATTGCCATTAACAACAGTTTCCCATTTATATTCCTTAATAATTTCATTATAAATATTATTAGTGGATAAAACTTTAAAGGAAAAATCAAGGGCGTGACATTTTATTTTGACACGCCCTCGTTTTATTCGAGTATTTAAAAAAGATTATTTAACTACAATCTTCTTTCCGTTCATTATGTACAGACCCTTGCTGAGACTACCCTTTTCTGTACCTACATAACGGCCATCAATTGAGTAAATCTTGTTGTTTGTTGTTGTAAGAGCAGAACCTGCCGTGATGTTCTTGATACCTGTTTCTGTTGCACCAGCATATTTCTCTGATGTTACAGGGCAGAAACCGATAGCATATAACTCAACGCTCTGTTTCTCAGATGCCATGATGTAATACTTATGTCCAGGAACAACACCGAACTGTGCGGTATGAGCCTGTTTCTGGATAGGATTACTTTCACCCTCAGCCAATTCGTATGGATACTCATTACGTGTTGCACTCTGGAGAACCATCATTCCCTCGTTGTCATTCTTAGTCTGGTCAACCACATACATCATGGAGAGGTTATCACCCTTGCTGTAGTTGAGAGCTACCCTACCATATTGACCGCCAAGTGTATCTGCGGCAACTTCCAATGTAACGATTGCGTCTGTGTAATATACGTCAGTGCCATCAATATCAGAAGCTACAGGACCGTTTGTGCGGACATAATCGTTATTCTCCAATCCCTCATAGAAATACAATGACTCTATACCATCTCTTGTGGAATTGTTCATACCCATCCAAGGAACGAGAGTATAATTGTTTGAATAATTACATTTTTCTCCAATCAATGTAGGTAATTCAAAATAAGCCCTAACACCTTCACCTTCACAAAGTGTATAGTCTGCAGGAGTTACAGGATATGTACCCCAAACTGTTTGCCAACCTTCTGAGGCAAGTGCCTGAGCCTCCTCTGCTGACTGTGGAATCATACTTGCATCCCAATAAACTGGATAGTCATCGCTTGAAATAAGAGTCTCATATGAATCATCTGCGACAGATGTGAACTCAAGATGGTATAGCTCAACACTCTGCTTCTCAGAAGCCATAATATAATATGTGTGTCCTGGAACAACACCAAACTGAGCAACATGAGGCTGTTTCTGGATAGGATTACTTTCACCCTCAGCCAATTCGTATGGATATTCATTACGTGTTGCGCTCTGGAGAACCATCATTCCCTCGTTGTCATTTTTCGTCTGGTCCACAACATACATCATGGAAAGGTTGTCACCCTTGCTGTATGTGATTTTTACAGTACCGTATGTACCACCAAGTGTATCTGCAGCAACTTCCAATGTGATGATAGCGTCTGTGTAATATACGTCAGTGCCATCAATATCAGAAGCTACAGGACCGTTTGTGCGGACATAATCGTTATTCTCCAATCCCTCATAGAAATACAATGACTCTATACCATCTCTTGTGGAATTGTTCATACCCATCCAAGGAACGAGAGTATAATTGTTTGAATAATTACATTTTTCTCCAATCAATGTAGGTAATTCAAAATAAGCCCTAACACCTTCACCTTCACAAAGTGTATAGTCTGCAGGAGTTACAGGATATGTACCCCAAACTGTTTGCCAACCTTCTGAGGCAAGTGCCTGAGCCTCCTCTGCTGACTGTGGGATTTGAGAGGCGTCCCACTCCAAATGCTGTGCGCTTGCGCCGAGAGTAAACACGGCAGCGAAAGCCATAAGTAATAATTTTTTCATGCTTTTTGTTTTTTAAAGATTAATATAATGTAATAATTATTGAAATCTATAATTGTCAGGGGCGGCAATGCCGCACCCTGACGTATTTTGTTATCAGTAGCCCTTGTTGGCTGTGTAACCGTAACCATTGTCTCCGTACTCCTCCGCATTTGAAATCTGGTCGAGGAAGAGTTTCGGGATAGGACGGCAATAATGGATGCTCTCGTCAAAGCCAGCGTATGCCAACTTGTTGTAGTTTGCGAGGGCTGCTTTCATCAGTCCGTTAGCGCGGTGACGCTTCAATACTGGCCAGCGCATGTGCTCACCTGCGAACTCACGGGCATACTCATCGAGGATGTCCTGTTCCGTAGGACTGCTAATGTCTGTCATAGTGTAACCGCTGCGAACCGCACGCTGGCGCAATGTCCTCAGATAGCTTGCGGCAGCACCGCTGTTGCCGAGCATCACCTCAGCCTCTGCTGCAATCAGATATATCTCTGCAGAGCGCATGATGAATATGTCACCATTACGGAAATCGTAAGAGTCGGTAGAGAGGTGACGGGTAACACCATCATAACACCAGTTGTACTTGATAAGTGATGGGAAGAGCAGGTTTGCGCTCGTTGCCATCGAACCAGGCCGGTATGAGTCCTCGCTGTAGTTCCCGTCAGCATCGAAGAGGTCGCTGATGTTTACGCAGAAATACTTGCGTTGTGCCTTCTCCTCATCGCTGAGATCTGCCTTAGACAGATAGATAGGGAAACGGTCCTCATCAACAGCGAGCGGATAGTCAATCACGAATACGTTCTTAACGGTCTCAAGCTGTGCGTTCTCACCGAGCTTGTTGCCTTTCGGATAAATACCGAGAGGGTATGGCTGTGTGCCGCCTGGCTCTGATGTTGTTGACATCGCAACGTATGGATAGATAGAGTCATTTGTGAAATCAGTGCTGATATTATACCTCCTGCATGTGGTGGAAGTGATCCTCAGACTCTGGTTCTTGTAGTTCTGCGCCGTACTACCTTCCATAGTGAACTGTCCGTAGGCAGTGAGGAAAGTATTCTCATAACGCTTGTCCCACTCGTCAAACACGTCGATAGCATGTTTTGTTGGAGCCATAACACCACCCTGACTGTGGTTGCCAAGATAAGAGTTGGATGCGCTCTGTGTGCCGTAGAGGTCTGAGCACTTATTTGGGTCAGCCTTGATGTAAGCATACAGGTAACTGCTGGAGTTGTTATACGCACCAGAGCCAGCGTCACCGTTGGTGGCATCAAGTCCTGCCGCTACAAACAAAGCCTCTTTGTTCTGGCGGTTGTTCTCCTGTGCCCAAAGATCCGATACATCATCATAGAGGTACATCCCGTAAGATGAGGCGTTTGCTATCATATCCTCCGCAACCTCCTTGGCACGCTGCCAATAGGATACGCCGTTCTCCTCAAGTCCCTCGCCAGCGCCCTGTGCGTATGCCCTGGCGAGAAGTCCTAATGCCGTCTTCTTCGTTACGCGTGCATAGTTGCCACCGAAAGGCTCAACACCGAGGTCGGCAGCAGCCTCCTGAAGGTCAGTGGTGATAGACTCATAAATCTCTTCCAAAGAATTACGTGTAGGAGCTGTGTTCACGATTCCCACTTCTGTAGTACAGAGTGTAATCGGGCCGAAATATGTTACGAGAGTGAGGTGCATAAACGCACGGATGCATTTTGCCTCAGCAGCAAGCACCTTGATGTTCTCTGAATTGCCGCCGCTTACGTTCTCTGCGTTGTTAATCACGCTGTTGCAGGTGGCGATTACAGAATAAGCCTGCTGCCAAGCCTTCTGAGGCTCTGAACGCTCTACACCAAGACCAGTGTAGTAGAATACCTGACTGGAGTATTCCGTGCTTGCCGGGTTGAGCCACAAGTCAGTTCCGCATTCAGAGAGGAACAGGAAATCGCTCTTTGAGTAAAGCTCATGGTAAAGAGTTGAATAGCACTGGGTCTGCAAACCAGCCCATGTGTCATAGGTCTCCAACGTTGAGGAGCCTGCCGACGGGTTGTACTCGTCAAGCTGGCAAGAGACAAGTCCCACTGCACATACAAGTCCCGCGGCTAAATATATAAGTTTCCTTTTCATATATACTGATGTTTTGTTTTTCTTGTTTCTGTTTTCTTTTCACCACGGCAGGGATTAGAACGAGATGTTCACACCGAATACCATTTGTTTCGTAAGAGGATAGTCGAGGCTACCTGCCATTTCAGGGTCGTAATCCTTGAGCAGGTCGCTCTTAGCCACTACCAACGGATTTGTTATAGTACCATAAACACGGATTGTTTCGATACCATATTTTTTCAGCAGTTTCTTCGGGAAAGTATAACCAAGCGTGATGTTCTTGATCTTGAAGAATGATCCGTCAACATACGTCAGACCAGACCAGCCGTCATACTCGCTCAAAGGTGTAGAAGCGTTGAGTGCCGGATAGCGGTGGCTCTGCTCGCCAGTCTCCGTTGTCCAATAGTCGAAATATGTCGGGAAGTTGTTGCCAACCTGCGGATTATAACGTCCGAGCATACTGTAGTTGATCATCTGCCCATATCTCCAATACAGATATATTGACAGGTCAAAACCCTTGAATGTGAAAGTGTTCTTGAGACCCATTGTCCAAGTTGGCTCTGGATGACCGAGAACCTGTTTAGCCTGTGTAGCATCGTAAGTATTGTCGGCATCGTAAGTAACCAATTCGCCGTTGGCGTTGACACCTGTGTAGTAAACAGAACCATCCTCGTTGACATAGCGAGTGAGGTCAGGACAGTCAATCTTCAAATCACCAGGTTCCTGGTTGAAGATTGCAGCCTCGGCAGCCTCAGAAAGTTTCCATGTGCCATTGAGCTTGTATCCATAGTAGGAGTTGATAGGCTCGCCTTCCTTAAGGATTATGTCACCGTTAATATACTGTGTCGTACCATCCTCTGCAGAGAACTTGGTAAGTTTTTCACTGTTGGCAGTGAACGTTCCGTTAATAGTCCATGTGAAGTCACCTTCTTTCTTGCCGATGAATGGGCGTGCTGTGAGAGTAGCCTCGAAACCGTTGTTCTGTGACTCACAGATATTCGTGGTTGTTGTGTACTGGCTGCTTGACGTGTATCCACCGTTAGTGATAGGAACAAGACTTGTCCAAATGATATCCTTCGTCTTGGTGATGTAGTAGTCAAGGTTCAGGTCGATACGTCCGTCAAGGAAACCCGCATCAAGACCGATATTCGTGTTGTAAGACTTCTCCCAACCTAAATTCGGGTCAACGATAGACTGTGGATAAGAATAGTTAAGCAGAGTCTGGTTACCAAGAATCATGTACGACTGTACGAGCTGTGACTGTGTCTGATACTCTGAGATAGATGCCGTACCGGTGATACCCCAGCCGACACGGATCTTGAGGTTGTCAAGCCAACTGCGTGTGTTCTGCATGAATTTCTCCTCAGATATACGCCAGCCTAAAGAGAAGGCAGGGAAGGTATCCCATCTGTTGCCTTCTGCAAGACGTGATGAACCGTCATGACGAACAGATGCTGAAGCAAGGTATTTACCCATATAAGAATAGGTGAGACGAGCTACAAGACCCATACCTTTTGACATTGTATATGAAGAAGCCACCGTCTGGTTCTGTCCAGTACCGAGGTTGTGCCACAGATAATCGTTGGATGTTAGGTTGTCTGCCTTTGCGTATGCATATTCCTGTCGGTTGTGATTCCATGTCGTTACTCCAGTGAAAGTGAAATCGTTGTTCTTGCCTATCTTGAAGTTATAGGTAAGAATGTTTTCCCACTTGTAGTTGTAAGAGTTGGTGTTTGCTACTGTAGCGTAAACATTTGCACTTGTCGTAACACCGTCAGCATTCGCATCAGAGTTGTAATACTGGTATGAACCGATACCTTGGAATCTGTTTGATTTGCTATACCCGAGGTAGAGGCTCAGACGGCTCTCAATTGTCAAACCTTTGATAGGAGTGATACGGATATAAGGGTTGAGGTAAATCTTGGTGTTCTGACTGTTGTTGCGGTACGTGCTCCTGTTGTTGAGCAACAAGCTGACATTCGAGACATCACCTGCAACAGGGAATACATTAACATTGCCATCCTCATCATAGAGAGAACCGATAGGGCTTGTTATAAGGGAGTTCTCTAATTTGGCGTAAGCGGAGTTCTTGTAAGCGAAACTGCCTTGCAAATTAGCTCCTACAGAAAGCCAGTTCCTTATTTGGTGGTCAATCTTCAAGTTAGATGAGTAAACCTTGTAATTATCGTTTTCGTACTGGCCATCCTCACCTGTGTAGTTGAGTGACATATATGCTTTCGTTTTCTCGTTACCACCGCTTACGGATACGGAGTAGTTCTGGGTGACGCCTGTCTTCAACAAAGCATCTGCCCAATCGATACTCTCACCATTGAGATATGCCTGGTAAACTTCTGCGTTGAAAACGTCCTCATCGGTGGTATAACTGCCAGCTTCCTGCTGTGCTAATTTCTTAAGATTGAAATAATCCTGACTGTTATAAACCTTTGGTACTGTTGACCAACCGTTAATACCTACGTATGCGTTGAAGTTCACCTTTGCCTTACCTTCCTTACCGCTCTTTGTGGTAACGATAATTACACCGTTGGCACCAGAAGAACCGTAAACGGCTGTAGAGGCTGCATCCTTCAAAACCTCGATACTCTCGATATCATTGGCATTCAGGGTAGTCAAACTACCAGGGAGACCGTCAACGAGCACCAATGGAGCATCGTTGTTGTCCTCTGAGGCTGTAAGTGAACGGGTACCACGCAATTTCATGGTACTTGATGCACCAGCCTGACCAGATGAACGTGTGATGTCAAGACCTGCGACCTTACCTTGAAGAGCCTCAACTGGGTTTGGCACAGGTGCAAGGGTGATATCATCGCTCTTTACAGAAGATACAGCACCCGTGAGGTCGCGTTTTTTGACGGTACCATAACCGATTACCACCACATCATCAAGACCGGTAACATCTGGCTTCATACTGATTTTCAATGTTGACGTACCCGCCTTTACCATCTGAGTCACATAACCGATGTAGGAAACTTCCAATTGGTCGCCAGGTTTGGCGTTGATAGAGAAATTACCGTCGAAGTCAGTGATTACTGCATTCTGTGTGCCTTTCACCTTCACGGTAACACCAATCAACGGCTCACCAGTCTCGTCAATGACGTTTCCCTTGATTGAGCTGCCCTGCTGGACTGCCTGTACCGGCGTTGACTTTGCGCCGGCATTCTCCGCATGGACAGCAGTGGGAACGCACAGTGCGGCAATAAGACAGAGAACAGTGTATGCTCGTGTCAAGCCAACACCTAAGATAATGCTTCGTGCTTTTTTCATATTCCTTATTCTATGGTTAAACATTAAT
>JAJPZD010000197.1 GCA_021204605.1 Prevotella sp. | reverse complement strand
TTAAGAGTTAAGAGTTAAGAGTTAAGAATTAAGAGTTAAGAATTAAGAGTTAAGAGTTAAGAGTTAAGAATTAAGAGTTAAGAGTTAAGAGTTCGATGCGGCTAAAGCCGAGTATATAATTCATGAGGATGAATGTGTAAAATTTAAGAGTGCTTAGAGCATAAAACCTCAGAATGACTGGAGCTCCTGGTAGATGCGTTGTACGGGGAAGCCCATTACGTTGAAGTAGCTGCCGTGGATTGAAGTTACGCCGATGTAGCCTATCCATTCTTGTATGCCGTAAGCCCCTGCCTTGTCGAGAGGTTTGAAGTGGTCAACATAATAGTTGATTTCGTCTTGGGTGAGCGTTTTGAAAGTTACATCGGTGATTACGGAGAAACTTTTTTGCTTCAGCTTTGTGGTAAGACACACGCCAGTAACAACATGGTGTGTCCTGCCACTAAGCATTGAGAGCATTTCCTTTGCACCGTCAAGGGAGTGGGGTTTGCCCAATACCTTGTCGTCAAGAACCACTATGGTATCAGCTGTGATAATCAGCTCATCATCCGCCATAGTAGATTTATAGGCATCCGCCTTTTTCATTGAGACAAATTTTGCAATTTCGAGTACGGGGAGGTCGGAGGGGTACGACTCATCTATGTCGGGAATGACACGTATTTCGTAACACAAACCTAAGCCAGAGAGCAATTGTTTGCGTCTCGGGCTGTTGCTGCTCAATATGAGATGATATTTCTGCGATATGCCCATAAAAATATAGAAATGATGAAAGTTTGTAAATCAGTCGATCCAATTCACCCCGCTGCGCAAAACCAGTTGGATGTCCTTGTCAGCCGGGATGGATGGTTTTTGCCAGTCACCGTCACCAACGAGGATTGTAGTTTTTTTGCCAGTAGGAGCCGCATCGACAGCCTGTTGCAAGTCAAAGAACAGGCCGGAGCCGTCCTTTGCGACTGTGAGGTCATAATGGCATACATATTTGCCCAGTTCAGGGATTTGCTCTTGTATAGCTGAAGCCATTAAACCAGCTACTATTGTTGCGCCTACGATATTATAGTGAGTGTTGTCCTCTCTGCCCTCTGGAATGGAAGGCGTCTCACCTGGTGCGAAAATCATGTGCAGTTTTTTTGAGCCTTCCTTGCCTAAGCCCTGTTCCAGGTCGTGAGTGATTTTGTTGGCATCGATAAAGGGAGCATTAATTTCCTTTGCCACGTTGCGTGGAGAGATAAGGTAATCACCGTGAGTATCGATAAGCGTGTCGCCCTCAACGAGGTTGCTTGAGGAGTTGGCACGCAGGTCATCATCAGCCACGGCGGTCTTGCTGCCAGAGAAGTTGCGCCTTACCACACTGTTGAGGAGTACAGGTATGCCACCTTTGTCACGAGTTTCGAGGGCGAAGCGCTTGAGGTTAGCGTCAAAAGTAGAGCCAGGGTCAGTGTGTCGTTTCTCACCCTCTTTCTCGTCGTTGTGACCAAATTGGATGAAAACATAGTCGCCCGGCTTGATCAGGTCGAGCACCTCCTGCCAGTGTCCCTCGTCGATGAAACTCTTCGAAGACCTGCCGTTAAGTGCGTGGTTGTCAACGATTACATCCTCTGTGAAGAAACTCTGGAGCATCATGCCCCAGCCACGTTCCTGCTTGTCGCCACTGATGTCCTTGTTAGCCATTGTGGAATCACCAATCATAAAGACAGTGATTTTGTTCTCCTGTTTGAAAGCCGAGCAAAGCAACAAGAGAG
Source organism: Prevotella sp. (assembly GCA_021204605.1). Lineage (GTDB taxonomy): Bacteria > Bacteroidota > Bacteroidia > Bacteroidales > Bacteroidaceae > Prevotella. The sequence goes on along the minus strand of JAJPZD010000197.1, from coordinate 28,362 downwards.
CGGCAAATAGTGATAATAAGATTGTTTTTTTCATGTTTTCCAATATTTAGATTGAGTTTTTAACCATTTGAATCAGTTCCTCTTGCGGAATGAGACTTTGCTCGCCAGAGTGCATGTCCTTGAGCATCACTTTGCCTTGTGAAAGTTCGTTCTCGCCGATGATTGCCACGAAATGGATGTTACGATTGTTGGCGTAAGTCATTTGTTTCTTGAGCTTTACGTTTTCAGGGTAAACCTCTGTCGCAATGCCATTTTGACGAGCCACGGCAGCCAAAGACAAGGCGCATTTGAGTTCTTCCTCCCCGAAATTCAGGAATAGCAGATGTGCACCTGCCGTAGTGTCTTTGGGATAGAGGTCGAGAGTGTTAAGCACGTCGAAAATGCGGTCAGCACCGAAAGAGATACCCACGCCACTAAGTCCCGGCAAGCCGAAGATGCCTGTGAGGTTATCGTATCTGCCGCCGCCTGTTATGCTGCCAATTTCGACATCGAGAGCCTTAACCTCGAAGATTGCCCCTGTGTAGTAGTTCAAGCCACGAGCGAGAGTGAGGTCAAGCTGCACCTCATTTTTTGTGCCGTATGTTTCGAGTAAGCACAAGATTTTGCGGAGCTCCTCAACGCCGGTAAGTCCGATTTCAGAATCTTTCAGCGTATTGCAAATCACGTTGAATTTCTCCTCGTTAGAGCCAGACAGAAGAATTACAGGTTGCAGTTTTGCGATTTGTTCTTTGGAAAGTCCCTTTTCTGCGAGTTCCTCGTTGACATTGTCTATGCCAATCTTGTCGAGTTTGTCAATAGCAACGGTGATGTCAACGAGTTTGTCGGGAGCGCCGATAAAATCAGCTAAGCCGGAGAGGATTTTACGGTTGTTGATTTTAATAAGTACCCTGATGCCGAAACGGGAAAAAACCGTGTCGATGATTTGCATTAATTCCACCTCATTGAGGAGGGAATTGCTGCCTACCACGTCGGCGTCACACTGGTAGAACTCCCGGTAGCGCCCTTTCTGTGGGCGGTCGGCACGCCAGACCGGTTGTATCTGGTAACGTCGGAATGGCAGTTGCAGTTCGTCGCGGTGCATCACCACGTAGCGAGCGAAAGGAACTGTGAGGTCATATCTCAGGCCTTTCTCGCACAGTTTAGTGGACAGGTGCAGGGAATCACGAGTAAGCAGTTCATACTCGTCGATTTTCTGCAGGAAATCCCCGCTGTTAAGAACCTTGAAGAGCAGTTTGTCGCCCTCCTCGCCGTATTTGCCGAGCAGGGTCTGCAATGTCTCCAGGGCAGGTGTTTCAATTTGTCTGAAACCATACAGTTGGAATACCGAGCGTATGGTGTTGAATATGTAATTGCGCTTAGACATCTCTTCAGGGGAGAAGTCGCGCGTACCTTTTGGGATTGAAGGACGAGACATTTAAAATGAAAAATGAAAAATGAAAAATGAAAAATGCATTATGCTTGAGAGTTTGATGCGGTTGAACTTTTTATTTCCTGACAATCGTCTGTTGTCGGTCTGGTCCGATAGAGATGATTTTGATAGGAGTATCGAGTTCAGTTTCAAGGAACTGGATGTAGTCGGAGAACTCCTGTGGGAACTCATCTTCTGAGGAGAAGTGTGTCATGTCGGTTTTCCAACCTTTCAGTTCTTTGTAAACAGGTTCAATATCATGTTCAATGTCAAAGGGGAAATCTCTTATAATCTGGTCGTTATGCTTGTAGGCGACGCACGCTTTAATAGTGTCGAAGTTATCGAGGACATCGCTTTTCATCATAATTAGTTGTGTAACGCCATTTACCATTATGGCATAACGAAGAGCCACGAGATCAATCCAGCCACATCTGCGTTCGCGGCCCGTAACGGCACCGTATTCATGTCCCAAATCACGGATAAGGCCGCCAGTCTTATCAAACAGTTCGGTAGGGAAGGGGCCGGCACCGACGCGTGTGCAATAAGCCTTCATGATGCCGAAGACATCGTCAATTTTATTTGGGCCGATACCAAGTCCTACGCACGCACCAGCGCAAATAGTGTTGGAGGAGGTTACGAAAGGATAGCTGCCGAAGTCCACATCGAGCATAGTGCCTTGTGCGCCCTCACAGAGGATAGACATCCCCGATCTGAGAGCCTTGTTGATAAGGTGTTCCGAGTCGATTATGTGGAATTGGCGTATAAACTCTATGCCTTCCAACCATTTTTTTTCTACTTCAGCGATGTTGTAGTCGGTAAAATGCAGTGATTTCAGAATATCCTCATGGCGAGCCTTGTGAGCGGCATATTTCTCTTTGAAATTATCCAAGATATCCCCTACACGCAGGCCATTGCGCGACACCTTGTCGGTATAGGTAGGACCGATGCCTTTGCCTGTGGTGCCCACCTTGTTTTTACCTTTAGCAGTCTCGTAGGCAGCATCGAGGAGACGGTGTGTCGGCATGATAAGGTGAGCTTTTTTAGAAATGTACAGACGATCTTTGAGAGGAGTGCCGCTTTTCTCCAGGTCTTTAGCCTCATCCATGAATAGGTCGGGAGCGAGGACTACCCCGTTGCCTATGACATTAATTTTACCGCCTTGGAAGATGCCGGAGGGAATGCTTCTGAGGACGAATTTCTTGTCTTCAAATTCGAGCGTATGCCCAGCATTAGGGCCACCTTGGAAGCGAGCCACGATGTCGTAGTTAGGGGTAAGCACGTCAACGACCTTACCCTTGCCCTCGTCTCCCCATTGCAGACCGAGCAATACGTCAACTTTGCCTTGTTTCATTTTTACTTTTATGATGTTTCGAATTAGATTTTATATTAAGTCTATTTCTCTTGCGAGTCTGTATGGCAAGGCAAGAGCTGCACACGCCATAGACGAACAGAGAGAAACTATTGTTGTGAAATCGGTTGTAGTGGGCGTTCTCAATAGCGTTGACCACATCAGGAATATTTACAGGTATTTCCTTGCCGCAGACCGTGCATATTTTCACACACCGGTTGTTGGTATGAGATGCTTCGTAGCGAACCCCCTCGTCGAGGTGGTGGTAAATCACCAAATTGAGTTTCATGAAGAGTTTCAGGGTGTTGTAGAGAGTGGCTCGGCTAACGTGGAAACGCTCGTTTGTCAACTTGTCGTTAAGGTCTTGAATAGAGAAGAAAGACTTGAAGCTGTAAACGGTATCTAAAATCACAAAACGTTCAGTTGTTTTGCGACAGTTATTCTGAGACAGGTAATTTGTCAAGACCTGTCGTGCCACGTCATCGGAATTATTCTTCATGATTCATATAACTCAGATTCCGTTTACAAAAATACAACAAATAATTCATTTATAAGTTATAGTGCGGTAAAAAATAACAAAATGAAACATTCATCCTCTCTTGTTGTCAGCCTTAGTTTGGAATTTTTCTGCGGAAATCACGAAGCGTTCGTGTGAGCCGTTGCCGATTAGTCCACATTCGTCATAGACTTTCACATCAAAAATCAACTTGCGTCCATTAACCTCAATGAGTTCGGTATCGCATCTAACTTTCATGCCGATTGGTGTGGGTGCGACGTGGTTTATATTCAGGCATGTGCCCACTGTACTCTGGCCATTCTCGAGAAATGGCTGCACGCTTTTCCAAGCGGTCTCCTCTATGAGAGCAATCATTGCGGGGGTGGCGAGCACTTTCAGAGAGCCGCTTTTCATTATCGCTGCCGACATATTTTCGGTGACAGTGATTTCCAGCGAGTTTTTTATTCCTTTTTCCATGTTTATTCTTTGAATAATGTTGTATGTAATATTATTTTCTGCAAACTTAAAGATAAAATCCGAGATAAGCCGTTTTTTGGTTGAGGAAAATCAACGTTATCCCACATTATAAGGTTTTTAAGATATGTCGGCAATTGATTTCGAGAAAATAATGTTACCTTTGCGAGTAAAAAAGCACCTGTTTGTCGGATGAAGTTCAAGTTATTGTTCTTGATAGTCTTGTTAGGATTAGTATGTTGCACGTGGGGTCAAGTTAGAGGAGGGCGTTATAGAAACCGCAAGCCGATAGAAAAGGACACGTTGATGAAAGTTGCATACGTTGACTCACTTGTAAAGTACCGTGAGAAGTTAGATTCATTGCAACGAATCAAGGATTCACAAGAAGTCAATCAGGAAAAAGATGCCCGTTTTTTCAGGATTTTCACGCCACTCACATATTATAATTCAGTAGCGTCGAACATTCTGAGATTGGATTTTGGCAATAATGATGATGTTAATAATGCTATTGACAAGTCGTTGATGACGATGTACGTGAGGCATCCAGAATATGTTAAGGCCACAGAAAACGAGCTGGTTGAGGCGAGGGCGTTGCAGCAGAATATCACCACGCCGATACACCACAAAGTGAAGTTTACTGAAGATGAGACATTCGTGCCAAATGAGAATTTTGACACATCTATGGATATCGTGTTGAGGAGGCCCAATTTCTGGACATTTACAGGAGAGTATTATCTGCAGTTTCTTCAGAACTATATATCGGGTAACTGGTATAAGGGAGGTGAGAGCAACTATTCGATGTTGGCGAGTGCGACATTGCAGGCAAACTACAATAACAAGCAGAAAGTGAAATTCGAGAATAAGTTGGAGTTGAAACTCGGCTTCCAGACATCACGTGGAGATACGTTGCACAGTTTCACTACCTCGGATGACCTTATAAGATATACAGGAAAATTCAGTTTGCAAGCCACGAAAAACTGGTATTACACTTTGCAGGCTATTGCCTACACGCAGTTTATGCGAGGTTTCAAGAGCAATGATCCGATTGTATATTCAGACATAATGTCACCTTTCAACCTCAACCTATCGTTAGGAATGAGTTACAATGTGAGTGCTTTCCATGACAAACTTACGGGTTCGGTCAGTCTTTCTCCGTTGGCGATGAATTTAAAATATGTAGGGAGGGAAGCACTAATTACGAGAAACGGTCTTGAAGATGGAGAGCATACCTTGGTAGATTACGGTTCCGGGTGTACCATTGAACTAACATGGGCGTTTTCGGATTTACTTAAATGGCAGACACGACTGTATGGATATACCACATACTCACGTGCTGAGATAGAGTGGGAGAATACTTTTGTTTTGCAATTCAACAAATACATATCCACGAACATATTCATATATCCCCGTTTCGACGACAGTACATCACGCGACGACCATCACGGATACTGGCAGTTTAAGGAATATGTGTCACTTGGTTTTTCATATTCGTTTTAAAGCCCCCTCTAACTCTCCCCAAAGGTGAGAATCGCCATACTACATATAGGGGTAATTGTCCCAATAAATATAAAGTTGTTAAAGGCTATATAAAACAAAAAAGCCCATCTGTGTGGATGAGCTTTTTTGTTGGTTATATTGAATAATTGAATTATCCGTTAACTTTCTTCATGTGAGCGATAAGGTCGAGAACCTTGCAAGAGTAACCGATTTCGTTGTCATACCAGGCAATGACCTTAACGAAAGTGTCAGTCAGAGCGATACCAGCCTTTGCATCAAAGATAGAAGTGCGAGGGTCGCCGAGGAAGTCAGAAGAAACGACAGCCTCGTCGGTGTATCCCAGTACACCTTTCAACTCGCCTTCGGAAGCCTCTTTCATTGCATTGCAAATTTCAGCGTAAGAAGCAGGTTTAGCGAGGTTAACAGTGAGGTCAACAACAGAAACGTCAAGAGTAGGGACACGCATTGACATACCAGTCAACTTGCCGTTCAGTTCAGGAATGACCTTACCAACAGCTTTAGCAGCACCAGTTGAAGACGGGATGATGTTGCCTGAAGCGGCACGACCACCGCGCCAATCCTTCATTGAAGGACCGTCAACAGTTTTCTGTGTAGCAGTTGTGGAGTGAACAGTGGTCATCAGACCGTCGGTAATACCGAACTTATCGTTCAACACCTTAGCGATAGGAGCCAAACAGTTGGTAGTGCAAGAAGCGTTAGAAACGAACTTAGTTCCCTTAACATACTTGTCAAAGTTCACACCGCAGACGAACATAGGAGTAGCATCTTTAGAAGGAGCAGACATGACAACATATTTAGCGCCAGCGTCGATGTGAGCCTGAGCCTTTTCCTGTGTTAGGAACAAGCCCGTTGATTCAACAACGTACTCGGCTTCAACCTCGTTCCATTTCAAGTCAGCAGGGTTACGCTCTGCCGTTACGCGGATAGCCTGACCGTTAACGATCAGTTTGCTGTTCTCAACATCAGCCTCGATTGTTCCCTGAAAAGTGCCGTGCATTGTGTCATATTTGAGCATATAAGCCAAATAATCTACTGAACACAGGTCATTGATACCTACAACTTGAATGTCGTCACGGGTCTGAGCTGCACGAAATACAAAGCGGCCAATACGACCAAAACCGTTAATACCAATCTTAATCATCTTTTTCTTATTTTAAAGTGTTAAAACATCCTTACAATTACCTAATAACCTATCAAATACCGTATAAAAACACACTGAATCACTGAAAAACAGCCCTTTAACGGCACTTTCTTTAAATTTCGAGTGCAAAGTTACAAAAAATATTTTATATTTGCATTGGATTTATCAATAAATAACAAAAAATATTAGCTTATGAGCAATTTTATCAACGAGTTCAAGAATTTTGCGATTAAAGGAAACGCTATAGACATGGCAGTGGGTGTCATCATTGGCGGTGCCTTGGGCAAAATTGTATCTTCGATAGTGAATGACATTATAATGCCGCCTATCGGATGGCTTATCGGGGGTGTCAATTTCACAGATCTTAAGATTGACCTTCCAGCAAAACACATGGGAGACATAGAATTAGAGCCGACAACCATTAATTATGGTAATTTTATCCAGACGGCATTTGATTTTCTCATCATTGCGTTCTGTGTATTCCTTATTGTCAAAGGGATCAACAAGTTGACCAAGAAAAAGGAAGCGCAGGCGACACCCCCTGCACCACCGGCTCCGCCAGAGCCTACAAAGGAGGAAATGCTGTTGACAGAAATACGCGATTTGTTGAAAGAGCAGAAGAAATAAAAAAGAAAGATTAAAACAACAATAACCGTAGGGCGGAGGCCATACGGTTATTATTTTGTAAATGAAATATTATGCAGCAGAGTTTTATGGCAGATACATTATTTATCGATTAAGTTTCTAAGATGTTTAATACGAATGCCATAATTGAAATTCTGAGTATCTCTCAAACCAGCGTAGTTAATTGCCACTAATTGTCCTTTCAAGTTAATGACGGGAGAGCCGCTACTGCCAGGCAGGGCGGGAATAGAATACATGATTTGGTTGTTGGTTTTTTGACTAATACTACCACTATTGAATTGCAATTTTATACCTTCTTCGGTCAGAGCCAGTGTAGGGCCGAGGTTAAAACTGGACATGAATAATTTACTGTTTTTGTCCTCGCTGATTTTTTTCGTCATTTTTTCTATCCAAGTATATTTTTCCAGAGGGTCTTCATTTTCTACGGTAAAGACATATTTATCAGCAGGGGTGTTTTTGTCTTTCAGTTGTATAATGGCAATATCGTTTTCGGTATCAGCTTTTTTGACGACACAAGAAATAAAATCCTTTGTATTGGTTACGTAAGTGTCATTATAAGCAATACTAACCTCGTTGTGATATTTAATTTCAGAATCGCTTGCCCGTATTTCGTCTAAAGTATTATAAAGAGAGGCACATTCCTCCATTTGCTCTTGTATCTCATCTCGGTAGTCTCTTATTCTATAAAAATCCTCGGCACTGACACTTGGGCTTTGATAGGCGAAATTATAAGCGAGTTGTGCTCTTTGATATTTTTCTTCATAATCGTTGTACACAGCGACAACAAGTTTTTTTAGTGCAGAGATAATCTCGGCAACAGACTTGTTGACATCCTTATCAGCGACAGTATTAGAAACCACATGAGCATTTGTAGCAATCTCACCTTCATTTGAGATGAAAAAGCCGGTACCGTAGGCGATAGCATATTTTATTGAATCCTTGTCGAATGTCATATCCTTCAAGTTTCCATCATCAGTGAAAGATGAGAAATACACAGATTCACCATTTGATAACACCACCTCATAATAACTTTGGTTTTGTACTAAGACGACGCCGGAAGAAGTCATTTTTTCCAAATCCTGTTCGGACTTATTTCCGCACGATGTAAATATCAAGCAAAGTCCTAAAATAAATAATAATTTTTTCATAGGAATTTTTTGTTTTTAATAAAGATATTTTAGTTATTGGTTTATAGATTATAAGAAACGTTTTTATATAGACGTTACTTATGAGATTGCTTTATGGCATAGTGTGCAAGTTCTCCCAATGCACGTTCCAAGTGCCATCGTGTGGGAATCCAGGGTTGTATTCGTTACAGCCATCCCAGCCTGCACACATCAAGGCGATGGCAGTGAGCAGGCCGCCGTTTCCTGGCAGGTAGATACGCAGGCGGTTGTCCTGATAGTTATGCCCATTAATCAAATAAGTGTTGGTACGCTTGTCCATAAGCAAAGCCCCGACAGCCTTGTCGGGCTGACCCAGGCGAGCAGCGTTCATTGCCGTCATGGGGTAGTCCCAGCCCCAGGTCTCGTCCCAGTTCCAGTTGTCCCATATCCATGCCAATGTATTTCTCATATAGTCAGCATTAATCAGGTTGTTCATCGGGAGGATGCCCACAGAGCCAAGCACAGCCATGTGGTCGGATGTGAAGCGAATGTCGGTATAAGTATCAGTAGCAGTCTCGGCAGCCAAATAGAGATGGTCATCGTTGTATGCCAGAGGCGAGAGTTTGTCGATTAGCACATCCCATTGCGGGTTACGTTGAAGTCCTCGTCGTTCACGCCACTGTTGAGCCACCTGCAATGCGAAATGCCAGTAGGAGAGTTCGAAGGGAGGATTTACCGTTTCTGCGGCGCGCAATGTTTCTTGTGCAGGTATAGCCCCTTTCAATACATACCGTCCATTTATCGAGTCGTAAGAAGCGAAAGAGAACATAAACTCTGCCGTTTTTTCCACCAAGTCACCATATTTCTCCAAAATATTCTTGTCATTCGGGTTATCACGATAGAGCAGTTCCGCCAAATATATTAAATGAGGCTGTTGCCAAATAAGGAAGCTGCCCACACTTGAGGGAGCCTCGGTGCCGGAGGGGTCAGTCATTTTCATCCACCGTATTCCATCGAAGCCCTGGCGTTGAGCAATTTCACGCGCCACTGGTTCAACAGAATGATACCAATGGAGAGTGCGGTCGAGCATTTCAGGGTGATTCCAGAGTGCGAAATGCGCCTGGTGCCACCAGATCATCTCCAAATGGAATTTTCCGAACCAAGAGTTGTAAGTAAGTCCTGTTTCCTGTGGAGGAGTAGAGCCTGCGCATTGGATAGCCAACAGATACTGGCTCAACACGACACGGCGTTCCAATTCTTTGGCACGAGGGTCTGTGCAGTCAGAGAAGTCCACTGCCGCACCGTTAGTCCAATAAGCATTCCAATATTTTTCTGCTGCTTCTGCAGTTTGCCCGGCACTGATGTCAGCCGTTTGTTTGTTGTCAGGAGAAAAAGTGCAGGTAAATGCCAACTTGTCATTCTGCGGAATGAGAACAAAATAGTTGGCACTTTTTTCTGTCAGTTGAGCATTTCCTTCCCAACGGATTGTAACATAATACGTTGTGGCATCGAGAGTCCTTTGCAGAACAGCATATTTGTCACCCTGACTTACTATTGATGTGGAGTGCTTGTCGTTAGCGTTCCAGTTGCAAGCATCGTCACTATGTCCACCAGTGGGATAGGGGAATCGGAAACAGATACCGGTATGAGCTTTCGACTCAACCACGGCGGCTACCATGTCGTATTGAGGATGGCACCAAGTCTTGACAGCATAACTGTTGCCATTGTAAGAAAAACTACTGTTTATTTCGCCGTTCCACATATCCAACACCTGTTGGATGTCAGTAATCTGGTCAGTCGTTGCATCTTGGCCAAGTTCAAGACCAATTATTCCGAGGTGCAGTCGGTGAGGATTGGCACGATACCAGTCAGAAGCGTCTTTGGCACGTCCTGGTTGTTTGATTTGTGTAGAATAGAGCTCTTTATGGCCATGTCCGAAGTCATATTCCTTCAACGACTCCTCTGGTTTCAAGTTTTCTGGATTGTCAAAGCAGTGCCAGCCCCATTGACTTTGTGTGCCAAGGGGGACACCCAATTTATAAACGTCGGGGAAAGTCTGCAATCCTGTGGCATCCACTGTGAAAGCAAACTCACCGTTTCCGACAGACAATGATGAGAGCGAATCGATTGCCGTTATATGCGGATTGTTTCTGTTTACGAGTGCATAACGGTCGATTTTGCTTTCTTGAGCGCAGATGAAACCGACATTGCAGCAAGTTGTCAATAACACCAAATTTATAAAAAAACTATTCTTCATAATCGAATTATTATATTGTCGAAGCAATTATTTCTTCACTACAATCTTGTCGTACTGGTCGTCTGCTTTGATTTCGGTGTATTTCGGAGCGTCAATCATCTCGATGAGAGCACGCAGCACTGGTCCTTCGCCCATTGGACCGTTAATCTCTGTGGGTCGGTTGTAGTAATAAGTTTCTGACGGAGCTATGCCTGTTCCTACACATATTGCAGTAATATCGCCGTCGTCACTGATTTTCGACAATAGTCCTTTCAATCCTTGGTCAGCGGTATAGATGAAGTCAGGACTCAGCCAGCCCTCTTTTACGCCTTTTGCCATTCCGAAAACGAACATTGCTGTGCCAGTTACCTCTTCATACGAGTCCACTTTGTCCAACACCTGGTGCCACAGGCCGTTTGCTCCCTGATAATGAGCCACGCCTTTGGCTTGTTGTTTGAAGTTTTCTATGATGGCCTGTCTCATAGGGTGGTCTTTCGGCATACGGCTCAACAGGTCGGCTTGAGCCATGAAAACCCAGCCATTTGCTCTGCTCCAGTGGGCTACACCATTCTCTTGAGTGTCAGTGTGGTAGCAATGGTAATAGAGCTGTTTTTCGGGGCACCATAGGTATTTTGTATAACTCAGTATCTGGTTTGCAGCATCGTCAAAATAACTGTTGTCCCCTGTAAATTCACCCATACGAGAAAGGAAGGAGATAGCCATGAAAGCATCGTCAGCCCAAATGGTGTTCACATGAGGCCACAGGCGGGCGATAGTGCCGTCTTCCAATCGAGGTTCGGCATAAAGCAGGTGCTCGTTTGTCTTGTTGATGTAGTCTAAGAAAGAGTCGTTGGGATATTTCTTTTGCAGTTCAATCAGGCTCGCGCCCATTGGTCCATTGTCGTCTAACCTCTTTCCTCTGAATATCATGTGCCAGCTATGTCCAGGTACGGCTCTCCATCCGCCAGCGGCATAGGATTCGTCAAACTGTCTCTTGAAATATTCTAAGTTGCCCTCGTTGAACACGAAGTTCATGTTTTTTAATACATATTCGTCGTATTTCTTGTCGCCAGTTTTGTCAGACAGTTCCATCAGAGCGATGTTGGTAACACCATTAGTGTAGTGCCAGTCGGTGTAGATGGAGTTCACTACCATGTCCATTGTGAATGGTGCATCTTTCAGCGAAGAGTATATCTCGCCAGTTTTCTTGTTTTTGAAGTCGTAAGTAGTACTTGCCAAAATGCGGTCAGCAATTTTTATTGCTGCTTCTTGGGCTGTCATACTCGTTTGCGCAGAAATACTCATGGCGACAAACAGGAACACTATTGATAAAAATGCCTTTTTCATAAATGTAAAGTTATTGAATTATGATTATCTTGATATATTATTGCAGTAGTTTGTGGTGATGTCCTTACCGTCTTTGGAAACGATATTCACATTTTTCAGAGAGATATCATCACTGTAAATAAACTCACCGCAGAGGTCGGAAGTTATGTAGATGTTCTCCAACTGGATATTCTTGATAGGCATTTCAGGCAGTCCGTTGAAATACAATGCCCTGCGTGCGTTGGAGCATGTCAGGTTACTGATGAAGATGTTGCGGAAACACGGGGTGGTGATGTCAACTGGTTCTGGGGCGACCTCGACAGGAACGGTCTCGCCGCTCTCAAGTACCTCGATAGCCGACTTGCCGCCGTAATACAGGTTGAAGTTGATCGGTTCGGTGGGGATATTGATCATTGAGATGTTGTCAACCCAGATATTCTCAACTATTCCGCCACGTCCTCTGGTACTCTTGAAACGCAGGCCCACGTCAGTGCCGAGGAATTGGCATTTGCTTACGGAAATGTTGCGTACGCCGCCGCTCATCTCACTGCCGACAACGAATCCTCCATGGCCGGCGTAAACAGTACAGCCGTTAACTATAACATTTTCGCAGGGAATACCACGCTTGATACCGTCCTCGTCCTTGCCGCTCTTTATGCAGATACCATCATCACCGACATCAAAAGACGAGTTTATTATCAATACATTCTTGCAAGATTCCAAATCTATACCGTCACCATTCTGTGCGTAACTTGGATTGCGAACCTGTACGCCGTCAACTATCACGTTCTCGCACATAAGCGGATGTAAGTTCCATGCGGGTGAGTTTTGGAAGATGACACCTTGCAGCAACACGTTTTTGCAGGAAATAAGACTTATCATTACAGGGCGCAGGAAAGGCTTGATGCTCAGCCATTCTTCTTCTGTCTGCAGGTTCTGTGGTACGTTCATGTTACTCAGGCTGTCCCCCCGCAATGTCTCTGCATGAGGGAACCAGTAGTCGTTACGTTTGAACACGCCGCCATGTGAAGTCATGCTTTTCCACTGGCTGTCTGTAACCTTTCCACGTTTCAAAGGTCGCCATGCCTGTCCGTTGCCGTCGATGGCGCCTTGGCCAGTGATTGCCACATTGGTAAGGTTCAGTCCAGAAACAGGAGATTGGCAGCGTCTTGTGTCCAAGCCCTCGAAGGAGGTATTTACCAACGGGTACATGTCAACATCAGGTGAGAACAGAATTACCGCGCCTTTATCCAAGTGCAGGTCGATGTTGCTTTTCAATACGATAGGACCAGTGAACCAGATGCCAGTGGGGACAATCAGATGTCCTCCTCCCTGTGCCGACAAGTCGTCAATAGCCTTGGCAAACGCCTCGGTACAGAGCTGTGTACCATTTCCGACAGCGCCGTAGTCGGTCAGTGTTACGTTGCGGTCTGGAAACACGGGCGCATCCACTTGCGGCATTTCAAACGGCAGGTTTTCATACACCACACTGTATATGTAATCACTTGACTGTGCCAGTATTGAGATGCCCCCAATCATTAGGGATAACAGGATGAAAGATAGTTTTTTCATTTTGTAGCTGTTTTATTATGGATTTATATTATTCATAGGAATGAGTTGGACGGGTCCCAACAGTCCGCTTTCCATAGGTTGCCAGTTAGCGTAAGTGCCTTTCGAGTAGTCCAATTTCACGATATTTATCTCCTTGAACTTTCGCCAAGGTATCTCTTGTCTGTCCATTTCCGCAATGCGGTTTGCCGGCAGGTTGGTAACTTCTATTTCGATGGTATTCTCACCTTGACGCAGATAGTTGCCCACGTAGCAGTAGTAAGGCACAGCCCACAATGAGCCTATTTCCTGTCCGTTGATTTTTACTTTCGCACTTTCACGAACGTCGCCCAATGAAAGCAACCATTCATCAGCCTGTTCGTGTAGGAAGAAAGATGTGGAATAACAAGCCGTTCCCATAGTGTTTTTAGTGTTTTCTCCGGGCAGTTCCGTCCAACTTCCAAGTTCTACTTTTTCTGGTGTTCCCGTAACTTGAGGCATACTCTCAACAAAATGGAAATCCCAATCATTGTCTATTGCAATTGAATAATCGTCAGGCTCGTAATAATTATAAGTATCACATTGAATATCCTCGTTGGTGTAAGTTTTTAAAATGGCAGACTCGCCTGAGCGTAACTGCAGATATACCTCCGTTTTGCCATTGGCTGTTCTGACAGGGATTTTACCACTTTTTCCAGTCATCGGATTGTAGAGAACGGCAGATTTTGCGTTTATTGCCAATGGAATCCAACCATCTGTATCGGTGGATGTCAAAGCTGAAATGAAATAATGGTATCCATCTTCGTTCGTGCGCCGGATGTAACTCAGGCCGTGGTCTTTTTTCAGCGTTTCTGCCGCCACTCCTGTTTGTGTCAATGTCTTGTTGCAATCCGTACCGAAAATAATGTTAGCATTATTCTTCAATTTGTCAAGCAGTTGCGCAAAATCATCTCTACGTTTGTCAAGTCCTTGTAATCCTGGGACATCCTTTGGGTATTGGTCGAGGAATACTATGGTTGCCCCATTATCAGCTAACTCTAAAAGTTTTTTCAATGTCTTTTCAGGCATCAGTTTTGCTCCTGGTACTATTATTGCTTTGTATTTAGCACCACATAGCGTGAGCAGTTCGTTTTCTTTTACAGAGGTTTCTTCTATGTACTTGTCAGAGATATAATCAACATCATAGCCTGCGGTCTCAATTCTCTGCACTGTTTCTATGAAGCGAGGTGCCCGTTCACCCATTTTGTGGATATCAAACATCAGGAACCTGCCACTTTGCTCGTACCAAATGTCGTAAATGGGCAGGTAAAGCAGGAAGTCATTGTCAGGTTTGCCATATTGCAGAAAACTCTGGCAACGAGAAATGTAATCGAAAAAAGAAGGAACGGCTTTCCAGAAAGGGTTAGTCATACTCATGTCTATGGAGGCATAGAATTTCCAGCCTGGCCATGGGTCATTTTTGGGGGAATAAGTAGTGCCATGGAAGAACACATGGTTCACGCCCGATACGAACATCAAGTCCAGATCAGGCTTGCACTGTGATAGAGAAGTTCTGAAATGTTCTGTCAGCCATGTGAAAGTTTCAGAAGAAGTATAAGGTTTTCCTGTGATATGAGCAGCCGAAGAAGCATATTTCAGCACCGACAGGTCAGAGAAGTTTGCGCGTGTCAGCGAGTCTTTACGCAATCCCTTGATACCGAAATCCGACAATCCGAAGCCTTCACATTCTGGTACATCGACAGTTGCATATAGATCAATCAGGTTTCCAGGAGATCCATGAGCCTGGTTGCGTGTGCCGGAGCCGCGTTTGTGTGCCCATTCAGTCCACTGCTTAGTGAAGTTCTCCAAAAGGAGGTCAGATAGCGTCTCTCTATAGTCTGATATTATTCTTGCTATAGTGTCGTTGCGATTTTCTGATAAAAACTGAGGCAGATAGTTTTCTAATTTGTATCCTCGCAGTCTTTCGAACTCGTCGAAAAGGCCCTCCGTCCAGTCGGCTTCGTAAACTTCGTAAGAGTCATTGAAAAACAAGTGAGGAGGAGTTGTGCCAGTATTTTCAAATACCTTGTCGAAACCTTGCAGATAGTTTTTCACAGCCCGTTTTGAGAAATGGTCTATCACGAGGCCTTCACCGCCGGGTGCGGCACGTTTCACAGTCTGCAATGTCTTGCCACAGAAGGCAGCTATCAGATGCCAGTTGCCTTTTGGAGCTTTCCAAGTGAGCACACCATCATTCACTAAAGATGTCAAATCGATAATATCACCCTTTTCGGAGAATGCCATCAGTCTTTCCAACTTTGCGTAATTCATTTGTTTCTCATCAGTTACGCCGATTTGTTCAACTGTTTTTTTGCCCCCTTTGACATCATATTCTGAAACGACGAGTTTGCATGCCGCATCTTCTGTTGTTACATTCGGTCCGCCGAATGGCCATCCAGTGCCAGTGTTCATGTCTATTTGCATACCGTTTTTCTCAGCTTGCTCCACGGTATAGCGGTACATGTTCATCCAGCGTTCTGAAAGGAATGGTATCTCGTTATTGTCATTTCCTTGCACACCGTAGATTGGAGTAATCTCCATTGTTCCCATTCCAGCCTTGCCGTATTCACCTAAGTTGTAAGCAATGTTGAGCGAGTCTAAGGCGCTGCCCATCAGCCACCAACGAGAGCCAGGTTTCATATCGGTAATGATAGGTAACCAATCAGGCTGCTGTGCGAACAAAGTCAATGGAGTGTGGAGCAGTGAGCAGCAAGCGAAAAGCAATATAGAGAAGTTTTTCATGAATTGATTAAAAGCTATATATTTGATTTATAGAAAATTTAATGTATTGAGAAATGCGTTACGGACGGCACAAGGATTCGCAAACAGCATCTTGGAATTTTCTGCCTATCTCAGCTTTGGGTATTCCCATGTTTATGATTGAGAAGCATACGAAATGGCCGTTTGCGGCAGTACAATACCCAGCCAATGCGCTCACCCTTGTAACAGTACCGGTTTTAGCGTGAACGTTGCCGTGAGCATAGCCGCTCCGCATACGGTCGTATAGAGTACCGTCAACACCGGCGATAGGCATTGTCTTGTATAGTTCATCGAAGATAACCTTGTTATTATAGGCATATTTCAAGAACTCCACTTCTAATTGCGGAGACACATAATCATATAGCGACAGTCCGCTGCCATCAGCCACGTAATAATCAGATGTGTCGAGACCTAATTTTCTGATCATTTTGTTTACCATTTGTCGTCCATGCTTTGCTGTGGCATTGCCAGAAGATGTTGCAGAAGCGGCAAGTTGGTAGAAGATGGCTTCTGCAAAGAGGTTGTCGCTGTTTTTCATCATCTGCGGCAACAGGTCGCAGAGTTTTCTTGAGACGGCAACGATTGGTTTTGCATCCTGTGGAGTGTTACCCACCAGCATCAGCCCCCCATATTTGATATTCTTATCTGCAAGTCGGTTTTTGAATTTGGCAGCAAACACATCCTTGCCGGAGAGTAACAGAGGCGTCAGTGTAGGATTGTCGTCGTCCCAGCACCAACCTTCCCCCAGTTTGTCGTTGTCTTTCATAGACAAGTCCAAGTAAACGTTTCCGTTGATCATCGAGATGCCCATGTCCTTTATGCAGTCGATAAGCATGTCAAGGTCAACAGTATCGAACAAAGGGTCAAAGTCGCCTTTGATATAGATATTGCCGTTAAGCACGCTGTTATCGATGGATCCTGTATAGTTTAGTTGGGTGCGGAGTTTGTAATCGCAGCCAAGATTGTCGAGAGCGGTGACGGCAGTAATCATTTTCATGGTGCTTGCCGGCCGCATTAGTTGTTTTTCGTTGTAATTATATAACACGGTATTATCGGTGAGGTCATAGATAAACATTCCGACAGAGGTAGTCAGGAAAATGTCGTTTTCCAACAAGAGGTCCAACCTCTGTTTTATGTTTGCAGTCCACGAAGAGCTGTTTTCGACGAAAGACGAGTCGACAACGACAAAATCATCCTCACTGTCATCGTATTCCTCCCCGATTCCAATAATGTTGTCAGTATCATTCTGAGAGACGGCAGGCATGGTACTGCAAAGGAACAGCGCTGTCAAGGAGATGATAACCCTCCAATGAAGATGTAAGAGACTGTTCATTTACTTGTTTTCCTGTTCTGCAATTTTGGATGTCGTTTTCTTATTTCCTCCAGGAATGCAGGTTCGTTTACAGGCTGCACGGCAATCTGCTGTCCGACACCATATTCTATCAGGATAAATCTCAACGTAAGGGAATTGGATTTCACCAGGCGGAAAGTGATGATATCCTCTATTCGTATTATTATCGTGCGAGATAGTCGTCCGCGTTTGATGTAAAGCAGTCCGTCGGAAGTCAGGGTATATTCAGTGTGTATAATTCTCTCAATCATCAGCAGTGTGATAAACAAGAGGATGAAACCGACAATAATACATGCTGTGGAGCGGTGCCAAAGAAAATACAGCATAGCAGCGGCCACGACAATGATGCTGACGATGTTAAGCCACGAAATTCTATAATGAAAAGTTCTGTCCATTGTTGAGATGTTTTGTCCTTTTGGTACAAAGATAGATATTTTATCTCAAAAAGGCATCAAATATTCACATAAAAGCATTATCTTTGTAATGAATATTGAGAAAAATCAATGAAAATAACAAAAAACAGATATCTATTGGGTTTTTCGATTGTCGTAATCCTGTTAGCCCTTGTACGTATATTATTTCCATCAGTGGCAGGAGACACGTCAGAAAAAGCTGTTCAGAAGGAGGAAAAGAACACGGTAGCTGTTAAGGAGGAGAAGGATTCCAAAGATAAAAAGGATAAAAAAAAGCCTGTTAAGGTAGTTGCTATTGCAAAAACCGAAACAAAAGACACAGGAGTTTCTCGTGTTGAGAAATCAGGGGAGGAAATTCTGTCAACATCACCGTTTCCTTTGGCTGTTCCGAATTTCTTTGATGCCAATTACAATGAGGTGAGAAACAAGATAAGCAGTGTACCAGGCTATGCCAAGACGTTTCCAGATGGTCAGGACTTGCAGATAGGAGCAGCGACCAAGTATGGCGTGTCCCCGGTACAGAATCGCAGAGATGCCGAGCAGCGTAAATCAGAGCTCGTGTTTGTTGGTGCAAATCCATATTATCATATAGACAAGCTACAAAGGAGCATTCCATATTTAGTGCCGCGTGCGGCAGTGCTTTTAAACGACATTGGACGTTCATTCTATGACAGTCTTCAGATCAAAGGAGTGCCGTTGCATCAGATTATCGTAACCAGTGTGATGCGTTCCCGTGATGATGTTAAGAAGTTGAGCAACTACAACAGTAACGCCACGGAGAACTCATGTCATCTTTATGGCACCACGTTTGACATTTGCTACAACCGCTATAAGACGGTAAGTGATCCATGTGCCGAGCCACGTCGTGCTGTCCGCAACGACACATTGAAATGGGTGCTTAGTGAGGTGTTGAGGGATATGCGTGAGGCAGGGCGTTGCTATGTGAAATATGAGGTGAAGCAAGGCTGTTTCCACATAACAGTGAGATAAGAGAATAAAAGCGGACATCAGTCCGCTTTTATTGAGAAAGATAAAGATTCTTTTTCAGTATTTTTGTCAACCAATATGATATCACCTTTTTCCAACTTGCCATCTAAGAGCATTTCGCAGACGCCATCCTCGATATAGTTTTGTATTGCACGTTTAAGAGGGCGGGCGCCGAATTGCACGTCATATCCTTTTGTGGCGACAAACCCCTTTGCTGCATCAGTCAATTCCATAGAGAATCCCATATCAGAGACACGCTTATAGAGGCCTTCCAACTCTAAGCAGACAATCTTCTTGATAGCCTCGAGATCGAGTTGGTCGAAAGTGATTATCTCATCGAGGCGGTTGAGAAATTCAGGGCTGAATTGTTTGCTAAGGCTTTTCTGGATTATGCTGCGGGCATATTCCTTGTCCTTGTCATCCATGTTCGCGCCCAGACCGCCGGCATTGAAACCGACCCCCCTGCCAAACTCCTTAAGTTGCCGAGTTCCGGCATTACTCGTCATTATAATCACGGTGTTGCGGAAGTCAACGGTTCTGCCGTTGCCATCGGTGAGTCGTCCCTCGTCAAGCACCTGCAGCAGCATGTTGAACACATTGCCATGAGCCTTTTCTATTTCGTCTAAGAGCACGATAGAGTAGGGGTGTCTGCGCACTCTCTCGGTGAGTTGTCCGCCTTCCTCGTATCCAACATATCCAGGAGGGGCGCCAACTAAACGCGAAGTGTTGAAACTCTCGCTGTACTCGCTCATGTCGATACGTATCATGGAGTCGCTCTTGCCGAACATCTGTTCAGCCAATTTCTTCGCGAGGTAAGTCTTGCCCACGCCGGTAGGGCCTAAGAAGAGGAAAGCCCCGATAGGGCGGTTAGGTTCATGCAGGCCGACACGGTTTCGCTGTATTGCCTTTACGACCTTGTCTATTGCCTTGTCTTGTGCTATCACGGCATGTTTGAGAATGTCCCCCATTTTGCTGAGACGAGTGCCCTCATCCTCTTCCATGCGCTGAACCGGCACATTGGTCATTATTGATACAACATCAGCTACGTCATGTTCAGTCACGATGTCACGCTCTGAGGAACAGTTGTTCAGCCATTGCTCTCTCAGTTGTTCCATTTCCGCCTCGAGTTCAAGTTGCTTATCCCTGAAACTTGCTGCCAATTCGAATTTCTGGTTCTTCACGGCTTCCAACTTCCGTTCTTTCACGTAAGCGATTTCCTTTTCTTTCTCCTCGATTTCCGGAGGAACGTGAGCGTTTTTCAGGTGCACGCAAGAGCCGGACTCGTCAAGAGCGTCAATCGCCTTGTCGGGGAAGGAGCGGTCGGTGACATATCGTTCTGTCAATTTGACGCATGCCGTTATCGCATCATCAGAATAAGTCACATTATGATGTTTCTCATAACGCCCCTTGATGTTATTGAGGATTGCTGTTGTCTCCTCAGCGGAGGTAGGGTCAACGACAATTTTCTGGAAACGTCGTTCCAAAGCCCCATCTTTCTCTATCGAATTGCGGTATTCATCAAGCGTTGTGGCGCCGATGCACTGTATAGTGCCCCTTGCCAACGCCGGTTTCAGCATATTGGCGGCATCCATGGAGCCAGGAGTGGAGCCGGCGCCCACAAGAGTATGTATCTCGTCTATGAAGATTATCACTTCAGGGTTTTGCTCGATTTCCTTTATTAAAGCGCGGACACGTTCCTCGAACTGGCCGCGGTATTTTGTGCCAGCCACGATGCCCGCCATATCAAGGCTGAAGATGCGTTTGTTGAAGAGCACGGGCGATGTCTGGTGGTTGTTTATCAGTTGAGCCAGTCCCTCAACAATAGCGCTTTTTCCGACACCTGGTTCACCGATAAGTATCGGGTTGTTTTTCTTGCGTCGGCAGAGGATCTCGGTTACACGTTGAATTTCACGTTTCCGTCCTACGACAGGGTCGAGCTTGCCCTCTGCGGCAGCCAGTGTTAGGTCGGAGCCGAAATTGTCAAGAATGGGAGTTTTACCGCCGGGGTGTTTTGTCGTGGTGGTGGTTTGTTGTCTAGACTTTTGCGAGTTGTTGCCGTTGATGTTCAGAGAGTCATCATCATCCTTTTCAGGGATGTCAAGGCCGTCAGACACTGTTTTCCTCATGCTTTGGAAAAAGGCCAAAGTATTCTCGTAAGTCATGTTGTTGAATTCCAGGACCTCCTTAGCGCCATTTTCCACTCTAAGGATAGCGAGGAGCAGGTGCACCTCACTTACCGTGTGGTGTGCCATTCTGCGAGCCTCCAAGACGGCGAGTTTCAATATTTTGCTTGCATTTTCATTAAGCACGAGCTCGTTGGTGTTCAGCGGTTGGAACAAATCATCCTCGCGCACTTTCTGTTCGAGTTCATACTTTACTGAAAGAATATTAATATCAGACTTTAAGAATAATTTATTTACCGGACTTGTTTTGTCGCGCATGATACCCAAGAGCAGATGTTCCGGGCCGACAGACCTGCTTGCCAAACGGGCTGCCTCCTCTCGGCTGAATGCGAGAATTTGAGATACTTTTGGTGAGAATTGACTTGCCATATTGTTCTGTTTCTTCTTATTATATTGTTTTTATGCTGAATTATTATTCTATAATTCTGTCATCCACTATAAATAATGCAAATACTGTGCCAAACCCCTATTTTATTTTCTCACTTTAGCAATACCATCAGCATGTTGTTTATCATTTCTTTAAGAGAGAGAATTTTTAATTTTTAACTTAACAAAAAAGCCCCGAAGGGCTTTTTGTTATTGTTTTTCCATCTTCGCTTTCAGTTCGGCGAGAGCGTCGATGTCGCCCAGAGTGGTTCCCGCCGCAACATTGTTGATTGCGGGTGTTTCCTCTTTCTTGGCCTTTTTGCGAGTAGCTTTTTTCTGTTCCTCTTTTGCATCCTCGAAAGTACGGCTGTGAGACAGGATTATACGCTTTGTATCCTTAACGAACTCGATAACCTTGAATGGAAGTTCATCGCCAAGCTGTGCCTGTGAGCCATCCTCCTTAACCAAGTGCTTAGGAGTGGCGAAGCCCTCACCGCCTTCGTTGAGAGCAATCACCGCACCCTTGTCCATGATTTCAGTAATCTTACCCGTATGGATTGTACCGGCCTTATATAAAGTCTCGTAAGTATCCCAAGGATTGTCCTCAAGCTGTTTGTGGCCAAGGCTCAGACGACGGTTCTCCTTGTCAATCTCAAGAACGAGAACATCGATTTCCGCGCCAACCTGGGTGAATTCAGATGGGTGCTTAACCTTCTTAGTCCAAGAGAGGTCACTGATATGGATTAGTCCGTCAACTCCCTCCTCAAGTTCTACGAATATGCCGAAGTTGGTGAAGTTGCGCACACGAGCGACATGCTTGCTGCCGATAGGATATTTAACCTCGATAGTCTCCCATGGGTCTTCCTTGAGCTGTTTGATACCGAGAGACATCTTGCGCTCTGCGCGGTCGAGGGTAAGGATAACCGCCTCCACCTCGTCGCCGACGTGCATGAACTCTTGAGCGCTGCGCAGGTGCTGGCTCCAGCTCATTTCAGATACATGGATAAGCCCTTCCACGCCCTGGGCAATCTCCACGAATGCGCCATAGTCGGCGATAACCACAACCTTACCCTTGACATGGTCGCCAACCTGCAGGTTGGCATCGAGAGCATCCCAAGGATGCGGGGTGAGCTGTTTCAGACCGAGAGCGATACGCTTCTTGTCGTCATCGAAATCGAGAATGACAACGTTTATTTTTTGGTCGAGAGCCACTACCTCGTGAGGATCGCTGACACGTCCCCAGGAGAGGTCGGTGATGTGGATGAGTCCGTCAACACCGCCCAGGTCAACGAATACACCGTAGGAAGTGATGTTTTTGACAGTTCCTTCGAGTATCTGGCCCTTTTCGAGCTTGCCGATAATTTCTTTTTTCTGTGCCTCCAACTCAGCCTCGATGAGAGCCTTGTGTGAAACAACCACGTTGCGGAACTCCTGGTTGATTTTCACCACCTTGAATTCCATTGTCTTGTTTACGAATACGTCGTAATCGCGGATTGGATGAACATCAATCTGGCTGCCCGGTAGGAATGCCTCGATACCGAACACGTCAACAATCATACCGCCCTTAGTACGGCACTTGATGAATCCCTGTATAACCTCCTCGTTGTCAAGAGCTGCGTTGACACGCTCCCAGCTCTTGCTCAGGCGGGCTTTTTTGTGTGAAAGCAATAGCTGTCCCTTTTTGTCCTCCTGGTTCTCAACGTAAACCTCCACGGTATCGCCGACTTTCAGGTCAGGGTTATAACGGAACTCGCTGGCGGGGATAACGCCGTCGCTTTTGTAACCGATATTGACAACGACTTCCTTTTTGTCAACAGAGATTACCGTACCATCCACTACCTGATGCTCACTTACCTTGTTGAGAGTCTCATCGTAAGCCTTCAGAAGATCTTCCTTGCTTTCATTTTCATTGCTGCCATTTTCGAACTCATCCCAATTGAAGTCTTCCAATGGTTGCACATTTTTAAAATTTGACATAAATAATAGTTAAAACATTAATAATTAATAAAGTTAGACTTTATGTGTAAGTTACAAAATCGGCGCAAAGGTAACACCTTTTTGTTGATTGCTTTAAGAATACACCTTTTTATTTATATTCACCAACAAACTTTTACGTATTTTTAACATGCAATTGTCGGCAACGTATTTAGTGTCGGGAGTGGGGAAGCCCCCCTCCAACTGAAGCCCCCTCCAACTCCCCCCAATAGGGGGAGAGTCCAGACAGGATGGAAACACCTCCAACTCCCTAATAGAGAAAGCTCCCTGGTGGGTGGCAGGAGGGTGTAATCATTTGCCCTTGATGGGCGAGCCTACGGTGGGAGCAAGATGGTGTAATCGGCGGACACATCAGATTTTCCACGAATTAGGAAATCACAGAGCCTTTTCTTTCAATTCTATTAACTTGCGAAACTTGAAATAATATCTTCAAAGAGAGCGGATAGTCTTTTGCCGACAGCCTGTGGAGATGCGAGTGCGGCAACTTTAGAGGAAAGGAGTTTACCGTCAAAGTCTGTGGCAGGGTCTGCCGTTGCAGCAATTATATCACTCATTGCCGTTGTCATTTGATTAATGCCATCTATCGGAACGATTGTGCAGCCACCTTCTATACGTAGTGATTTTGGAGCACATTCAGTAGATATTACCGGGATGCCCGTACTCATTGCCTCAAGTAGAACAAGAGGTTGTGCCTCACTTCGTGAGGGTAAAATGAGGCAGTCGGAATTGTACAAAACGTCACGCACACCGTTTTTGTTAAGTTCTCCATGGATAATAATCTTATCAGCGCAGGGTAGAGCGTTCACTACACTCTGACATTCAGGAAAATCGGTGTATCGCCCCGCTATGTGAAGTTCCACATCGGGATTAGTCTTTACGAGCTTATTGAAAGCCTGAAAAAGTATGTCATAGCCTTTACGAGGTATATAGAGAGCCAAGCAACAGAAGCGGAAATTCCTTCCGTTTAATGGTGTACGGGGTTGATAATGGAAAAAGTCAACATCAATGGTATTGGAAATGCTTGTCCAACGATAATCCCTTCCGAAATACTGCTCTATGTCGTCAACGAGCTCGGCGGCAACGGGTATCACTATGTCAGCTTCCTTATATGCCTGTTTGAGCAAAGGTATTTGCCAGACATTTGTAATGTCATCTCCAAACTCCTCTTTGAGTATCATAGAAGGCAGGTGTTCAGTAATGACAAACGGAATATTAAATTCTTTTGATATCAGACTTGCCGCAAAGCCAGCCCACTTGACGCAATGAGCGTGAATGATGTCAGGTTTTCCATAACGCTTTACATGTTCGCGGAACATCTGCCTTACTATGCTTACCCAATGATTGACGTTGAATTTTACGCTGCGAGGCAATCCACGCATATCAGAGCGATAGACAGGAATTCCGTCAACCACCATATTGCGCCTATTGTAAGGAGTGAACAAATATTTATATAAACTACGACGTATCGATAACTGCACATTAGCAATTATCGATACGTCATGCCCCAACGCTTTCAAAGTCTTGCTTTGTTCCAAGCAAAACTCACCACCGTAAGGAGTGAAGAAAGAAGGGATTTCAACTATTTTCATCAACCACCGAAGTTATCATACATGATAGACTCAGGTTCAACACCGAGACTGTCGAGCATCTGAACGACAGCATTGCTCATAGGGCCAGGACCGCACATGTAGTACTCGATGTCCTCCGGAGCGTCAACATCCTTGAGGTAAGTGTTGTACATTACCTGATGAACGAAACCAGCCGTGTATTTCACGCCCGCTTTGTCAGCCTCCGGGTCAGGGCGGTCGAGGGCAAGGTGGAAGTGGAAGTTGCTGAACTCCTTCTCAAGCTCGAGGAAGTCATTGAGATAGAACACCTCGACAAGCGAGCGGGCGCCATAGAAATAATGCAATTCACGGTCGCGAGTCTTGAGCGTCTTAGTGATATGCATAATCTGAGAGCGCAGAGGAGCCATACCGGCGCCACCGCCAACCCAGATCATCTCCTTCTTACTGTCGAAGATAGGGTGGAAGTCACCGTAAGGCCCGCTCATGAGCACCTTATCGCCAGGCTTGCGAGAGAATATATAAGAAGAAGCGATACCGGCAGGAACATCCTGGAAGCCCACCTGAGGTTTAGGTTTGAACGGCGGAGTGGCGATACGAACGGTAAGCATTATGCGGTCGCCTTCAGCCGGATAGTTAGCCATAGAGTAAGCCCTTACAGTATCCTCCGGGTTATGAGCTTTTACAGAGAATATATTGAATTTCTCCCACATAGGCAGATAGACGTCACCGATGTCAGCCTTGTCGAAATCCTTGTCATAGTCGATTTCATCGTAAGCAGGAATCTTGATTTGAGCGTAAGAGCCAGGGACGAAGTCCATGTGCTCACCTTCAGGCAGGGCAACGATAAACTCCTTGATGAACGAACTGACGTTTTTGTTGCTGATAACCGTGCACTCCCATTCCTTAACGCCGAGAACACTTTCAGGAACCTTAATCTTGAGGTCGCCCTTCACCTTGCACTGGCAACCGAGACGCCAATGGTCTTTTATCTGCTTTCGAGAGAAATGCGGACGCTCCGAGTCGAGAATCTCACCGCCGCCCTCGAGCACCTGCACCTTGCACTGGCCGCAGCTTGACTTACCGCCACAAGCCGAAGGGAGGTAGATACCATTCTCTGTAAGAGTAGCCATAAGAGAAGCCCCTTGCGCCACAGAGAGCGTTGTGTCGTCGTTGATTACAATGTTCACGTTGCCACTTGGAGACAGATACCTCTTAGCAATGAGCAATACAGCCACAAGGACGAGGATTATGACCAAGAAAACTATTATACTCGTTAAAATAAACTGTATCATAGGAAAACCGATTATCATTATAATTTAAGACCAGAAAAACACATCATCGCCATTGCCATGAGGCCCACCGTGATGAACGTGATGCCAAGGCCCTGCAACGGCTTAGGCACGTCGCTGTATTGCATCTTCTCACGGATAGCACCCATAGAGACGATGGCCAACGTCCAGCCGATACCGCTGCCGATGGCGTAAACCACGGCATCAAGGATGTTGCCGATATACTGCGTGTTGGAAGGGTCAAGATTGATGCGCTGCTGCATGAACAGTGAGGCGCCCATTATGGCACAGTTGACGGCGATAAGCGGCAGGAAGATACCGAGAGAGGAATACAGCGAGGGCGAGAAACGCTCCACAGCCATCTCCACCAGTTGCGTGATGCCTGCTATTACGGCGATGAAAAGGATAAAACTAAGGTAAGAGAGGTCAACGCCCTTTACCAAACAGTCGGGACCGAGCACGTAAGTCTGCAACAGATAGTTGACAGGCACGGTGATGAACAGCACGAAAGTAACCGCCATGCCCAGTCCGAGTGAAGTCTTTACGTTCTTCGATACGGCAAGGAACGAGCACATGCCGAGGAAGAAGGCGAATATCATGTTATCGACAAGAATCGAGCGGAAGAATAAACTAATAAGATGTTCCATAACGAAAAACCATTAAAAGTGATACATCAAAATCATTTCTTAGTGAGGAAAGCCCTGTGAATCCAAATCACACAACCCACGAGGATGAGAGCCATGGCAGGCATTGTCATCATACCGTTGTTGATATAACCACCATTGTAAGCACCCTCTGGGATAATCTGGAATCCGAGAAGTGAGCCCTTGCCGAAAAACTCACGGAACGCGCCCACCACGATAAGAACTATGGCGTAGCCCAATCCGTTGGCGATACCGTCGATAAGACTTGGTATAGGCTTGTTCATCATAGCGAAAGCCTCGAGTCGCCCCATAAGAATACAGTTGGTGATGATAAGTCCCACGTAAACCGACAGTTCCACGCTCACGTCATAGACGAAAGCCTTGAGGATCTGACTTACGATAGTTACCAAAGCGGCAACGACCACCAGCTGCACGATTATACGGATACGGTTAGGCACCGTGTTGCGCAGCAGAGAAATTATCACGTTGGAGCATGCGATGATAGCCGTAACCGCCACGCCCATTACGATAGCCGGTTTCAGTTGCGATGTTACGGCGAGAGCCGAGCAGATGCCGAGCACCTGAACGAGGACGGGGTTGTCGTCGTTTAGCGGGGTAAGAAAATAATTTTTGTTCTCTTTAGAAAAAAATGCCATAAAATCCCCTCCTTATTGTTTATCGTTTAAGAATTCAACATATTTGCTAAGGCAATCCTGCAACATCAGACTGACACCGTTGGAAGTAAGCGTGGCGCCCGTAACGGCATCACACTGCACGGTAGCATCTTTCACCTCATTCTTCTTGACCACCTCAAGAGCGATGCCCTCTGTGCCGTCCTTGAAGATTTTCTTGCCTTGGAACTGCGCCTGCCACTGCTTGTTGTCCTTTATCTCAGCACCTAAGCCGGCAGTCTCACTCTCATGTGTGAAATATGCACCATAAATAGTGCACTTGTCGTCATCGATACCTATATAACCGCTTATAGGTCCCCAAAGTCCCATGCCGTAAACAGGAACCACATATTTGGTGTTGCCATCGACATTGCAAACATAAACAGCCAATTGGCCAGCCTTGTAGTCAGCACTGCCGAGTTTGAAACCTACGTTCTCGCCGCCTTGTGAGCCTTGAGCCACGAGATTGTTTTGATCGTCGATGATATTATCACACATAATCACCTCACTGTATTTCTGCTCCACCTGAGCGTCAGAGAGGTCACGGATATTGAGAGCAGCGAGAATTTGTTTTTTCTTGTCAAGGGCCACGTTAATATCCTGTTTCGGTTTCAGAAAACTTGAGACGAAAGCCAGCAGGAATGCGACGACGATAACGATGATTACCGAATAAAGAACGGTATATACGTTTGAGTTTGTATTTAATTTTGCCATGATATACCTCCTTTTCATTTAACAGCAGTACGTTTTGCCCTTGCAGAGATGTTACGCTGTACGACACAATAGTCGATTAGCGGAGCGAACATATTCATCAGAAGGATAGCGAGCATCATGCCCTCTGGATAGCCAG
>JAJPZD010000031.1 GCA_021204605.1 Prevotella sp. | reverse complement strand
GACCTGGCTACAAGCGGAACGTCGAAAGTGTTCGAGGGTGATGTCGCTTACCTTAAGGTTAACGTCTCTGATGTGGGTACAACGTCCACAAGGGCAGATCAAATGTCCTACGTTTATGGATCAGAGGCAGAGAGTACTATTGCCAATGCCCACTTCTATTTCTATGACAAGAATGGCAACTATGTCACAGAAGGTCAGATTGGTGGCACATCGGGTACAACTGCTGGCTATTGGAGCGCAAGCAATGACGAAACACCAGGTAGCGTGGAGAAGACGAATGAAGGCGTAGTGATTCTTGAAGGACTGACAGGCAAGGAATATCCTAGGTATGTCGTAACGCTGCTCAACAAGCCGACAAACTTCACAAGACCAACTACCCTCAAAGGTTGGGAAAGCTTAACAAGAAACACCTATCTTGATGGCAGTGACAACTACGTTATGACTACGTCAAGCTATAAGAAAGATGGTACTACGGATACACGCCCTTATTCTTGGGTAACAGAACTGACTGACGATGACTTCCAGACTACTTCCGTATTTGATGAGGATAAGACAACGAACAGTTCGACTGTCAACATCTACGTTGAGCGCCTGTCCTCAAAGGTAAACGTAAGATTCTCCGAAGATTTGGAGGATCTGATTGGTTCACAGCCAGGTCGTAAGATTACGGAGACCCTTGGTGATATGGACAATGTAGAAGAGGAGAATAATGACAT
Source organism: Prevotella sp. (assembly GCA_021204605.1). GTDB lineage: Bacteria > Bacteroidota > Bacteroidia > Bacteroidales > Bacteroidaceae > Prevotella. The sequence goes on along the minus strand of JAJPZD010000031.1, from coordinate 7,494 downwards.
TGTCGGCACTGACCTCTACGTAAAACTGTTGGCATGGGGTTTGAACGCCACATCACAGAATATCTATCTGATGAAACGCATCGATTCTTCATGGACTTGGACAAATTGGTTCCAGGGCGATTGGAATGATGCGACAAACTGCCGCAGCTACTGGGCAGAGGGTTGCTCGTATAATGGCTTAGACGCAAACGGAGAGAGTGTTAGAGCAAGTGAGACAAAAGACAGCGTACTAACCAACTTGAACTATATCACGTTCAATGATATATTGGCTAAATACGATGACACAGTTAAATCATCCAATATTAAAATATCAAACAATACTTACGCTGATGAGACAGCAGTATATTGCTTGGAGAACACGAATACGGCAGGTGACAAGGGTATCATCAAGAGCAAGTACTCCCCTGCTATCACAAGCGTAATCGTTGCAGGTCAGATCGTTGACGGAGAAGGTAACAGTACTGATTTGATACGCTACAAGGGCATCCTCTACAAACTGACTGACTTCCCAGCAGCTCTGAGTTACGAATTCGGTATTTATACAACTGCCGCTAAGGGTAAGCTAAACGGGAACTATTTGCATTGGGAAGACCATCACGATGGAACAGTATCTGTTACTCTGAAAGTTGGTAATGATTATACATATTATAATGAAAATGGAGTTGGAATAGATGATCCTAATTCGCTTCTTGCTGATGATACAGATGGTAATGACAATGCATATACAGATGAGATAAACTATTACAACAATGGTTATATGTATTACATGGTGCCTATCGAACATCTGAACACAAGTGCAGAACTTGAAGAGGGAGACTATGGTATCGTACGTAACCACTACTATCAGATTGCCATTAATGACATAAAGAACCTTGGAACAGGTGTCTATAAAACAGATAGCAAGATCATACCAAGCGAGAATGGTGTAGCAACAGCCGCTTACGAGGTAGTATCTGACATCAACATACAATCTTACGCTGCCGTTCCAGAGCAGGAAGTAACTCTTGAATAATCACAAATAACTCTTTAACGTGAATACATTTTAGTCGGGCGGGGAGGCCCGCCCGACTAGATTAAAAAAACAGCCCCTCTAAATCCAAGCCCCCTCTAACTCCCCCCATAGGGGAGGACACAGTGCGGCAAGCCGAATGTGGGAGGTTGATGATAGAGCAAAATAAGAAATAGTAATCAATTTGCTTGAGAATGTTCAAAAACATTTCTTGAGTTGGATTGAAAATAGCGAAGAAAAGTCGCGAAAAAACAGCAGACATAATGTTTGCAACCTAACAAGAAAATAATCAACGGATGAATGTCCGTTACAAAAATAAAAACAATCAACGGATGGAAGTCCGTTACAAAAATAAAAACAATAGCTGAAGCAAATCGAAATATCCAGTGAATTCGTTTCACCGAAACGAGCGGACATAATAAATTACCTGCGGTGATTTTTCTCACGCTCAACATAGCTCAAGCGAGCTTGGCTCTGTTTCGCTTAATCGGAAAATTATATCCCTACGCGCGGATGAGTAGATGCTGAAGCCTCAATACATTCTTAACTTTTAACATTTAACTTGACAATATGAAGCGTAAAATAATAGAGCGGAGGGTTCCGAAGATTACGGCAGTTGTTGATGGCGTGCTGATGTGTATGAGAGCGTTGTCTTACGTTGTCATATTGTCAACCGTGATATTGCTAATGACCGCCTGTTCGTTTGACACGCCGTGGGAGGTATCCGATGACGATGACCTCACCTCCTCAAGTGATGTATATATCGCCGTGACGTTCAGCGATGACGGGAAGCCGTTGAAGCTCACTTCATTGAGCACAGGCGATGAAAATGCCGTAGCCGATGCCCACTTCTATTTTTATGACACATTCGGCAATTACATCACCACAGGTGTGATAACGCCAGATAACAATGATATTACCACCGATGATGAGGGTAAAGGAAGGTATTTGGTTCTCCTGACCGGTATCACTGACAAATCAACTCCCAAATACGTCCTTACGGTGCTTAACCAGCCCGACAATTTCGATGACAGCAATTTCAAACAGAACCTTGACGATATACAGACTGTTATTTCTGGATCTTCAAAAGATTACGGTTACGGTATCTACCAGACCAATATCACCGGAGGCGGTAAATCAAATTTCGTGATGAGCACCTCGACATATCCGCACGCTGATGGCACTTATAATTTCGCCACGGGTATCGACAAGAATAATTTCATTGAAATAGACGACCTGTTTGATAATACACATCCGTCCGCTTCGGATGTTGATCCAAATAAAATCCTGACAATCCCGGTTGAACGCTTAGCCGCAAAGGTTAAGGTGAATCTAAATGCTACACTTACACCTTCGCTAACGGGAAAAACAGGACGAATAGGAGAAACTACGTACTCCAATCTTGAATTATATCAAGTTGCCGATAATCAATACGTTGAACTACTTGGTTGGAAGCTCAACGCCATTTCGAGGGAATCGTACATGTTCAAGAACATAGGCTCTGACTGGACCGACAGCAATCCATGGTCGGGTTGGAAAGGCAGCGATGATTACCGTTGCCACTGGGCGATGTCTCCCAACTATGGTAAGGGTACATACAAAGATTATCCTGATTATAACCTGGAAGGAAAGACAACAGACGATGAGGAAAAAGCAGATCCAACTGATTGGCTAAGTCCGTATGTCAGATATGTCAGTCTTGATGATTCTTATGATGGCGACCTTCACTCATTCGCTGATTCTTGTTATTGTCCAGAGAACACAAATAACATTTATGATAGAGAAAAATCACCTGACGGCATTATTGACGACGGCACCTCCAACGCCCTCACTGCTGTGTTGGTTAAGGCGAGGGCATGGGAGTATGATGGTGATCATTACGTTCCTCTTGAAAGTAAGACTGGCAATACGGAAGGCCTTATGTATTACAGTATTCCTATACAGCATCTGAATTACGATAATAACCCTAACACTCTTTTAGAGGGTGAGTATGGTGTTGTCCGCAACCACTCTTATACCCTGACCATCACGGGTGTAGAGGGTCTTGGCTGTCCAATAGAAAATACGGAATATGTCATTGTGCCTGAAAGAATAGAAACGATAAGCCTCACCGGTCTCAGTGCTCTGTGGAGCAGTACCGAGGTGTTCATCAACAATGGTGAGGAGTTCATTGACGTTACAAAGGCTGAATAATAAGAACCGAATTAGAAAATATATAACAACTATGAATATAAAGTCAAAACTTAGGATGGCAGCTACGTGTCTGCTGATGTCCGTTACAGGCTGCATGTTGGTGTGCGGCTGCGACAGTGCGATCTACGATGGCGAGGGCGATTGCGACGTTCACTACAAGGTGAGGTTCCGAGACAACTACAACATGAAATATGCCGATGCCTTCGCCCACGAGGTGAACAGCATGACGCTCTACCTCATCGATGAGGCCGGCGAGGTGGTGTGGAAGAATACCGATGCGGGCGGCGCACTCGCCGAGGACGGTTATGCCATGGATGTTGACGTGGAGCAGGGCACGTACAGTCTGTTGGCCTGGGGCGGCACCACCGACAAGGGATCGTTTACTATCGCCAACTCCGTTTTCGGCACAGAACTGACATGTACCCTCAACCGACAATATGACACCAAGCGGAATGCCCTCGTGTACAGCGACCTTGACGGCTTGTTTCACGGCTATGCGGCGGATGTGGAGTTTCCCAACACCCCCGGCACCTACTACTACACCCTGCCGTTGGTGAAGAACACCAACGAGGTCACCGTTGTTTTGCAGCAGCTCACGGGCGAGATGCTCGACGCCAACAAGTTCACGTTCTCCATCACCGCCGCCAACGGCAAGATGGACTGGGACAACAGTCTGTTGCCCGACGAGACGATTACCTACTATGCGTGGAACGTGGCGCAGGGCGATGCCGACCTCGACTGGGACTTCTCAACGGAGCCTGTTGACGGGGACACGGAAAATGACGAGGCGGCGGAAAATGACGTGACGGAGAACGGCACGGACACTGACGCAGATGCCGCCATAGACAACGGCACTGACAACGGTTCAGGCACGGAGGCCGAAGCCGGTGCCGACAACAGTTCCGATACCCCTGCCGCATTGAAGGCGACACGCACGAGTTACCCGTCTGCACTTGCACAGATTACCGTGGGGCGTTTAGTGAAGGGACAGGATACCCGGTTGACGGTTACGAACACGGAGACGGGTGAGACGGTGTTCTCCATTCCGCTCATCGATTATGTCCTCATGCTGAAGGACCTCACCAATCCAGACATGGACGACCAGGAGTTCCTCGACCGTCAGGACAGTTACGAGATGACATTCTTCCTTGACGAGGGCTACCGTTGGATGAGGACATTCATCTACATCAACTCCTGGGTGATCGTTCTTCAAGACGCAATGCTCGAATGATTTTCAATCTATGCGCTGGTACCCACTGTAGGGGTCCAATGTTGCGATTAAGAGAATTTTCCGATTGAGCGAATACAATCAAACTTCATTCTTCACTCTTAACTCTTAACTCAAAAATATGGCAAGATACAAAATATTTTCACCTCTGTTGGTCATGGCGGCCTGCGCATTGACCTCATGCTCGTTCAGTGATGATTTCGCCGACCAGTCGGACATTGCCGATGCTTCTTCTGCCGTGAATGTGAATTTCACCGTCTCCACACGTGCCGACGATGATGGTGATGATGCGCTTTCCGACAGGGAAAACCGAATAAAGGACTACGACGATTCGGAAAAAGCAAGCTACCGCGTTTATTTCTTTGATAACACGGAGGAACATAAATATATTATGACGTTCAAGAATGGAGAGTTAACTTCTACCGGCTCCGGCGGTCAAGCCAAATATTCAGTGTCTGGAAAACTCGGGAACTCCGACATTCTGACTTTGCAAACATATACAGACGGCTTTATCATCGTATTCATAGCCAACTGGGATATTGACGGTGCTGCGTATCCGGATGATGCTGATATGGAAGGCAAATCCATAGATGATCTCTGTAATGGAAATATACCAACCAGCGGTTTTACTGCTAAATTCTCTTGCCCGTCAACATTAAGTACAGAAACATTGGAAAATCTTTATATTCCATTCTATGGAGTGAAATATATAGAGTCGTTGGATGATATTATTACTTCAGATAATGAAGTGGCATTGGTGGATATCAACCTCCTCCGTGCTATGGCAAAGGTTAAAGTCGTGAATGTTACCAAAACCCAGACCAGAACAACATATTATCCGGACCTCACCGATGTGAAACTTGTCCACTATAATGCCTACGGTTATTGCGCCCCAACAGGTGTATATACAGAAGCTGATTACACGATAGATGATAATGAAGCCGCAGACGAAGATAAAACTTACTATGTAGAGGATTTGCACCTTGTAAATGAAGATGCCAATGATGATCAAACAAACGATCCTACAATAGATATGTACGCTGTTCCTGATACTAATGACAGTATTTGGGTAGCATACGTTCCGGAATATGACAACACTTCTGATGGTGCAACGAAATGCAAAATTCAATATAATGTCAAATGTGATGGAGATACAGAAGGTGAATATACAGATAAATACACCGCAGATTATAACCCAGGCGAAATAGATTTCGCCGATTATGATGAAGAGGGAAATGTTGATGAAAGTTCCGAATACAATATCCGGCGCAACAAGTCATACCGTTTCAACGTCTCCCTCCCGAAGATATTCAAGTTGACACTTGATGATCAGCTGGGGGAAGGCTGGAATGTCAAAAAGAAATCGGATGACTGAGCCAGATGCTCCCTGTGGTCGCAAAGTTGCGATTAAGCAAGTGCAATGTCAAACACGTTTGAACATTGCCGAGCGTGAGCAACTTCACCGAAGATAAAATAAAAAATAAAAATTCATTGCGGCAATGGTTTACATTCGGACTTCGTCAATAGAATAACAAACAATAAAAATAATATATAGACATGGCTACCAGACTATTTAAAAGCATACATCGCAAGGGTTTGATTCTTGCCATATTATTCCTTTCCTGTTTCTCATACTCGGTGTGGGGGCAAGATGATAAATTCACTGTTGATGGTATCACATACGTTGTCACTGATGATAATAATAATTATGTTTCAGTATCTTATACAGGTAATCTTCCTGAAGATGCTGTTGAATCTACTTCAGAAAATCCTGGCGGTTATACAGCAACGAGTTATACAATTCCCTCGTCCGTAACCTATGAGAGTACAAGTTATGAAGTAACCGGAATTGGTGACAATGCGTTCAAACAGTGCTATAATGTTACAAGTATCACGTTACCAAACACCGTTACATCAATCGGGAAAAAGGCTTTCTACCATTGCACGAGTTTGACTGAGGTGAAAATGGCAAATGAAAGTGAAGATACGCCCTATGCCGGCACGGTTACGAGTATTGATGAGCAAATGTGCGACTCGTGTATTGCTCTCGAAGAGTTCTCGGTGCTTGCATCTACTGATGGTATTACAACAATACCTGTGAAGGCGTTTTTTTACTGTAAGGAATTGAGTTCCTTTGACATTCCTGCAAGCGTGACAACAATTGCAACTCAGGCTTTTCAGCAAAGTGGTATAGAATCAGCCGATATATCTCAGGTCACCGTATTGCCAAATTATGTCTTTTACCATTGTCCTAATTTGCAATCCGTAATATTAAGTGATAATCTCACATCTATCGGCACATCTGTTTTCGAGGAATGTACTTCTCTCAGTTCGATTACAACAACTGAAAAAACGGATCCAAGCGTTATACCATCATCTGTAACATCTATTGGATATTCAGCCTTTAAGAACTGTACAGCCCTTACTGCCATAACGATATATTCAACTGACCTTGATTGGGAAGAATATAATAATGGTGATAATATTAATGGAAATTATGCCTTTTATGGCTGTAGTAGTTTATCTTCCGTCACACTCGAAGAAGGCCTTACCTCTATCGGAAGTTATGCTTTTTACCAATGTTCAGGCCTGACAGAAGTCACGATACCATCGACAATCACCGAAATCAAACATGATGCTTTCAGTGGTTGCTCATCACTTGAATCGTTAACCTGGAACGCCGAGATTTGTTACAATATTGGGGATGATGCATTCTCTAATTGCGAGGATTTAACAACACTTACGATTGGTGAGGATGTTACGAAAATACCACAAGCATTAGGGGATATTACTTCTCTTGTAACGATAAATTACGATGCTGCAAGTTCTGAAGTAAGTTTTATAGATAATGAAGGAAGTGAAAAAGATCCGCCGTTAGAGACCTCTCTTTTCGCTAATTGTGAGGGTCTCACGACTGTTACCGTTGGTGAAAATGTTACGAAACTTCCTGATTACCTGTTTGCTGATTGTACTGGCATTACGACAGTAAATACGGCTAACACTAATGAGGTGTTGACGGAAATCGGTAAGGCAGTATTCAAAAACTGTACGGGAATTTCAACAG
>JAJPZD010000167.1 GCA_021204605.1 Prevotella sp. | reverse complement strand
TTTATATCATTGTTTTTCATCTTTTTCCTTTGTATATCCGTTAACCTACGCTTATAAAGAAAAATTATTACAAGAGTCCGACAAATCTGTCAAACATAAATTCTGTGTCAACAGGGCCAGAACATGCCTCTGGGTGGAACTGACTGGAGAACCAAGGGTTAGTCTTGTGTCTGATGCCCTCGTTACTGCCGTCGTTCATATTCACGAACAGTTCCTGCCAGTCTTTGTCCAGGGTCAGACTATCAACGGCATAACCGTGATTTTGACTGGTTACATAGCAGTTGTCTGTTCCCACCATGCGCACGGGCTGATTGTGGGAACGATGACCGTATTTCAGTTTGTATATCTTCGCGCCGCCGGCTTTTGCCAACAACTGGTTGCCCATGCAGATACCACAAATCGGTTTTGTGGATAAATTCATCTGCTTGCGTATGATGTTCACGGCATCCTCTATCATGTCCGGGTCGCCAGGGCCGTTGGCAAGGAACAACCCATCAAAGTCCATTGAGGTATAGTCGTAATTCCACGGCACCCGTATCACCTCTATATTACGGTTTATAAGGCAGCGAATGATATTGTTCTTCACGCCGCAATCCACGAGAACCACTTTTTTGCCTGCACCTTCATTGTAATGGATTATCTCCTTGCAGCTCACCATATCCACAAAGTTAACACCGGCGTAATTGGCGGTAGGGATGTTGTCGGGCTCATCATCAAAAAGTATCTTGCCCATCATAACTCCATGCTCACGAAGCAGTTTGGTAAGCTCTCGTGTGTCGATACCCGTAATGCCTGGCACATGCTCTCGTTTCAGCCAGTCAGCCAAGCTTTCAACCGCATTCCAATGATTGTATTCCTCACTGTAATCAGCCACAATAATCGCCGACGCATATATCCTGTCGCTTTCCATAAACGTGGCGATGCCGTTTGGCTCTACCGAAAATGGAGGGACGCCATAGTTGCCCACAAGAGGGTAAGTCAGTGTCATCAACTGACCGGCATACGATGGGTCGGTGAGACTTTCTGGATATCCCATCATCGCAGTGTTAAAGACAACCTCGCCAGCGACAGGGCAGTCATAGCCGAATGACCTGCCATGAAATTTCGTTCCGTCTTCCAACAATAAAGTTACATTTCTCATATCTGTCCTTATATATTTAAGAAAGGCACAAGGAGGGAACCTTGCCTTTTGCTTTCTTTTCAATCAGAATTTCTGCTCATATTTGTAAACATTCTCAACATAGTGGATAAAGGCCTGGTTCACGAGTTTCATGCCCCCTGGCGTGGGGTATATCCCTGTGAAATACCAGTCGCCCTTATGGTCGGGGATTGCCTCGTGCAGGCCCTCAATCGATTGATATACGATGTCAACAGGTGTTTTCATCCCTACCGGTCGGAGAACCTCCACGATTTTCCTGTTGATTTCCTCTACGGTGAAAGGTTTGTAGATGTCACGCACGCAGTTGACCATTTCGTCTTTGGGCTTCTTTATCTCCTCCTTGCACTTATTGTATGTGTCATCGATGACATGGTACATACCACGCTCTTTCAACAGTTCGATGGTGGCGCGGAAAACACAGAACTCCTCAAGACTCGGCATGTCAATACCATAATAGTCGGGGTAGCGTATTTGCGGAGAACTGCTTACTATCACTATTTTCTTAGGGTGCAACCTGTCGAGGATTTTCAGGATGCTTTCCTTCAATGTCGTGCCTCGTACAATACTGTCATCGATTATCACGAGATTATCCTCAAACGGCACGAGAGACTCATAGGTTACGTCATACACATGTGAGGCGAGGTCGTTGCGGGATGCTCCCTCCGTGATGAAGGTGCGCAGTTTTATGTCTTTCCAGGCTATCTTCTCACTACGCACATACTGGTGCATTATCTTGCTGAGCTCCTCGTATGTCGGCACGTGGTCCATGTTGCGGATGAACTCTATCTTCTTCTCGTTGATGTATCGCTTGAAACCGCCGAGCATGCCATAGAATGCCACTTCCGCAGTGTTCGGGATGAACGAGAACACAGTATGCTCGGTATCGTAGTCAACAGACTTTAATATAGTCGGTGTGAGTTGCTCGCCAAGTTTCTTTCTCTCCTTGTAGATGTCTCTGTCAGACCCGCGGCTGAAATATATGCGTTCGAATGAGCATTTGCAGTCGCCTTTCTGGTCTAAAATCCTCGATACGGTACAGTTGCCATGGCGGTTTACGATAAGCGCACAACCAGGGTCGAGCTCCTTAATGTCATCACATTCCAAATCGAATGTTGTCTGCAACACTGGCCGCTCACTAGCAAGGGCCACTATTTCATCGTTCTTATAGTAGAAGGCAGGACGAATGCCCCAAGGGTCACGCATAGAGAACATCTCGCCGCTGCCTGTGATTCCACACATCACATAGCCGCCGTCAAAGTCGGTCATGGTAGTTTTGAGCACATTTTCCACCCTTATGTTGTCCTCGATATAATGTGTGATGTCTTGGTTTCTCAAGCCCTTGTTGATTGCATCATTGTAATTGCGCTCCACCTCACGGTCAAGACGGTGCCCCATCAGTTCGAGGGTTATGAAACTATCACTGTATATTCTTGGTGTCTGGCCCTGGCGTATAATCTTGTCAAAAATCTCATCGATATTCGTCATGTTGAAATTACCGCAAAGGCAGAGGTTTTTAGCTCTCCAGTTGTTGCGGCGCAAGAAAGGATGGACATACGAAAGGCCGCTCTTGCCAGTGGTTGAATAACGTAGATGCCCCATATAAAGCTCTCCGGCGAATGGCAGGTTGTATTTGGCATATTCCACATTCGACAGTTGTTCAGGGGTCAGTTCTCTGAATTTTTTCTGTACGTTACCGAAGATCTCTTTTATGGCATTGGAGCCTTCGGCACGCTCACGAAACATAAACTCCGAGCCAGGAAGTGCATCAAGGTTGACGCAGGCCATTCCGGCGCCTTCTTGTCCCCTGTTATGCTCTTTCTCCATCATCAGATAGAGTTTGTTGAGCCCAAACATCCATGTTCCGTATTTGCGTTGATAGTATTGCAACGGTTTGAGCAGTCTCACCATTGCGACGCCACATTCATGCTTCAAAGATTCCATTTCCTATAAACAGTTAAAAAGCTAACAGTATGACAGAAAATCATTACGTTGTAAAAGATTTCGACATTATCCATTAGCTTCTCATTTATTGTTATTCAACTGTTACCGACTTGGCAAGATTACGGGGTTGGTCAACATCCTTGCCTTTACAGACCGCTATGTGGTAGGCAAGCAGTTGCAGTGGGATAGTCGCCAACAAGGGTTCCAGACATTCCTGTGTATCAGGCAATTCTATCACTTCATCGGCTATTTTGCTGATTGTCTCGTCGCCCTCGGTGACCAAGGCTATTACCTTGCCATTACGGGCTTTCACTTCCTGTATGTTATTAAGCACTTTCTCGTACATAGAGTTGCGCGTCGCAATAACCACAACTGGCATATCGGAGTCGATGAGGGCAATTGGTCCATGCTTCATCTCCGCCGCGGGATAGCCTTCGGCGTGTATATAACTGATTTCCTTGAGTTTCAATGCACCTTCCAAAGCAACAGGATAATTGTAACCACGGCCGAGGTATAGGAAATTTCTTACATAAGTGAAGATCCTGCTTAATGTGGCAATCCTATCGTTTTGTTTTAGTATTTTTGCCATTTTGCTTGGTATCACGCTCAACTCTTTCACTATTGCCAAATAAACATCATCGCTCACAGTGCCCTTTTCTTTAGCCAAGGCAAGCGCCAACATAGTAAGAACCGTAACCTGCCCTGTGAATGCCTTTGTGGAAGCGACCCCAATCTCTGGCCCTACATGGATGTATGAGCCCGTATCGGTGGCACGCGGAATACTTGAGCCTATGGCGTTGCAGATACCGAAGATAAATGCGCCATGCTGTTTTGCCAATTTCACGGCAGCAAGTGTGTCGGCAGTCTCACCACTCTGTGATATGGCTATCACCACATCATGCTCTGTCATAACAGGGTTGCGGTATCTGAACTCACTGGCATATTCCACTTCAACGGGAATTCTGCAAAGGCTCTCCAGGATCTGTTTTCCAATCAATCCTGCGTGCCATGATGTGCCGCATGCCACTATTATTATACGTTGTGCGGCAAGCAGTTGTTCCTTGTAGTCGATAACAGCACTAAGAGTAACATGATTGGCTTCCAAGTTCACACGCCCCCGCATACAGTTGGTTAGGCACTCAGGCTGTTCGAAAATCTCCTTCAACATGAAATGAGGGAAGCCGCCCTTCTCTATCTGGCCTAAATTAAGGTCAACAGTCTGGATTTTCGGTGACAGCTCACGGTTGAGGATACTCACCACTTTCAGGTCTTCGCCCTTTTTCATCACAGCGATGCTGCCGTCCTCAAGGAATGCCACCTTGTCGGTGTATTCTATAATAGGACTTGCGTCGGAGGCAAGGAAATATTCGTTTTCGCCCACGCCAATCACCAAGGGGCTTTGCCTGCAAGCGGCTATTATCTGGTTTGGATCCCTTTTGTCAAGCAGTGCTATTGCGTAAGCGCCTATCACCTCATGGAGAGCTACCTGTACCGATGTCAACAAGTCAAGATTTTTCTTTTTCTGTACATATTCTATAAGTTGCACCAGCACTTCGGTATCTGTCTCGGAGCGGAATTTCACGCCTTTCGACTGCAGGTTGCGTTTCAAGTCAACATAGTTTTCGATAATGCCGTTGTGGATTATCGCAAGGTTCCTCGACTCGGAATAATGAGGGTGGGCATTTACTGATGAAGGTTCTCCATGTGTAGCCCAACGGGTATGTGCTATTCCGACACGCCCGGAAACATCCTTACCAATGCACGACGCATCCAAATTAGCCACTTTTCCTTTGGCTTTGTAAATATTAAGATTATCGGAGTCATTAATCAAAGCCACGCCGGCACTGTCATACCCACGGTATTCAAGTCTGCCTAACCCTTTTATCAAAATAGGATAAGCATCTTTATCACCGATATAACCGACAATACCACACATAAATGTCCTGTTTAATCTAAGATGTTGACCATAAGTGAGGCAATGGATACCACGACGCTGAGTGCGGAAATCCAAATCGTAACACTAGAACCGATTGCGGAGTTGTGTGCCTGTACCTTGTTTGGCTCTACATATATGTAATCGTTCTGCTGGAGATAATAGTATGGTGAATTGATTATATCAGCGTCATTGAGGTTGATACGGTGAATGGATTTCTCCCCCTTGTCATCCTCACGTATGAGCATCACGTTCTCGCGCCTACCATAAATGGTAAGGTCGCCTGCTCTTGCCAGAGCCTCGACAATGCTGATTTTTTCCTGGTCAACAGTATAAACGCCAGGTGCCTTGACCTCTCCTGCGATTGACACCTTGAAACTTGCCATCTTTACGGTAACGATAGGATTTTCCGACTCGGATACGTATGGCAATATTTTGTCTCTTATAAGTGTCTCACACTCACGTTTTGTCATTCCACCAACCTTAAGCTGCCCAACTACGGGGAAATTTATATATCCGTCGTTATCAACAAGATATGTCTGCAACGCTCCTGCATTTGTATAAAGTGAACCCGAGGCGTTTAATGTATTTGTTACCGAAAGGTTGAAAGGAGAGGAGACTTTAGGGTCGGTTGTACTGACTGTTATAGTCAGCAGGTCTTTCGGCATTATTCTTGCGTCATAGAGTCCCTTGGACATTGCTAAATTTATTGTGTCTGCATTTTGAAAATAAGCTATATATTTACTGCTTCCGCAACTTCCGAGAAGTAGGCATAAAGCGGCAAATGCAATAAAACCTGTTAGTTTTTTCATATTATTCTAAGTAGTGGTGTTAATGATATTGATAAAACTTTTGGCAAAAGTAATTGTATTTTTTGAAATTTACAAATATTTGAGGCACTAAATAAAATGAAGATATTTTGTCATGTACTATTGCCAACAGACGTTGTTAATTATAATACCTATTGACACAAGCAGTCCATAAACGAAAATGTTGCGTGCGGTGTCTCCCAACACGGTGTTCAATGCCATACCCTTGTTTATTCTTACCAGCTTCTTGAAGGTGAGAAGATGAAGTGTCAGATATAGAAATGGTAACAGAAATGCGAGAATATTGCCGTTGAACAGAAAGACAGCTCCTATTAGAATAGCAATGAAGCCAGAAAGTAAATAGGCTAATCTGCCTCCCTCCGCTCCGATTCTCACCACGAGCGTCTTTTTGCCGGCTTTCGCATCATTTTCGATGTCACGGTAGTTGTTTATCAGCAATAACGCATCTATCACGAAGCCACAAGCCACCGAAATGGCGAATGTCTCAAGGGAGACAGTGCCCGACTGGATGTAATATACAGTGCATACAGGAACAATGCCGAAGAATACCAATACGAGTAAATCACCGAGCCCAAGCTGTGCTAATGATGTGGTGTATAGGAAACAAAAGAGCACGCAAAACATGCCGATTAGCAGCATCTCCACTCCGCCATAGATTATCAGAGGCAGCCCCACGCCACAGGCGAGCAATGTGGTTATCAAAATGCCAATCCTCATAAGTCTCGTTGTTATCCACCCTTGTGCACAAGCCCGTTTCGGTCCCAACCGAGTCTCGTCGTCGTTGCCCCTTACGAAGTCAAAATAATCATTAATAAAGTTTGCATCTATCTGCATCAGGAATGCGAAAAAAAAGCACAATAAGGCAGGTATTACCTCAAAATTATTTTTTCCTACATCCTGGAAGGCAAGTGATAAACCGATCATCACAGGTACTGCGGCTCCTGCCAATGTCTTTGGACGCGCCGCGAGCACCCAAGCCTTTGGAGAGTTGCATTTTATGTTGTTTTCTTCCATTTATGCCAATATTTATAGCGAAATGTGTTGCAAAAATAAACATTAAATCGTATATTTGCAAAGAACAAGTGTTTTAATTTTTTACGGAGCAAAACCGTGAACCTCCCAAACCTCATAAATTAAAGGATTATGCTCGGCAACAACGTTAGTTTGGACTTGATGTCTTTTATAGAGACAAACATACTGCCCCGATACACCATGTTTGACGATGCCCACAACCTGTCGCATGTTACACGGGTGATAAACCGCTCTCTCAAATTAGCTAAGGACATTGGGGCTGACATCAATATGTGCTATGTCGTGGCGGCGTATCACGACTTAGGTCTTGAGGGTCCCCGAGCCATTCACCATATTACGAGCGGCAAAATCCTTGCTACCGACACACGCTTGCATGAGTGGTTCTCTGCCGAACAGATTAAAATCATGAAAGAGGCTGTGGAGGATCACCGTGCCTCGGCATCCCACACCCCACGCAGCATCTACGGCAAGATTGTGGCAGAGGCAGACCGGGACCTCGACCCGGAACTTGTTTTCAGACGTGCCATACAATATGGCATTGACCACTATCCCGAAAAGAACAAGGCGGAACAATGGCAAAGATTTCAAAGCCACATGGATAATAAGTACTCGCAGCATGGGTACATGCGCCTTTGGATACCTGGCTCTGACAATGAGAAAAATTTGAAAATTATCAGAGATTACATCAGTCAGCCAGCAAAACTGAAACAAGTATTTGAACGCTTGTATGGGCAAATAACCAACGAAAAGACAGTTTGAAGTTTAACCACAAAAAATATCAATAACTCCTAAATATATTTATGAAACGTATTATATTGTTATTCGCCATAGTGATTTCCGTTTGTGCCAGTGCGCAGGAAACAACCGACACAGTGCGCCATGAGGTACTTTTGGAAACGGATAAGGGCAACATCCGCATAGCCCTATACAACGAGACACCGCAGCACCGTGACAACTTTCTGAAACTCGTGAACGAAGGTTTTTATGATGGTCTGCTTTTCCACCGTGTCATTTTCCGCTTTATGATACAGACAGGCGACAGTGCCAGTCGCCATGCAGAACCGGGACAGTTGCTTGGCGATTCGCCAGAGAGCTACAAAATCCCTGCTGAAATACAATTCCCTGCCCTGTTCCACAAGCGTGGAGCGGTGGCAGCCGCCCGTGAGAGCGACAATGTGAATCCCGACAAGGAATCCTCCTGTTCCCAGTTCTACATCGTTTACGGCAGACGATTCAACGACGAGATGCTCGACGAGGCGCAGGCCAAACTTGACCAAAGCACCAACGGCACAGTAAAGCTCACCCCCGAAGTCCGCGAGGAATACAAAACCCATGGCGGCTCTCCCAACCTCGATGGCCAATACACCGTCTT
>JAJPZD010000268.1 GCA_021204605.1 Prevotella sp. | reverse complement strand
TTACCTTGCCTGCGGTGTGGGAGGAAAGACAAAGAACTATGATGCCAGGACTTACATACATTCATTCTCTAAGGATATGTTCCGCCGTTTTGACGGTGGTCTGCGTATCGGATGTGGCATAGGATTCAATGTTGCATACGTTGACATCGTATATGACATCGGCCTCGCCAATATCAGTCACGACTCCTTCGACTCGGCACACAACGGATGTCTGTATATCGACTTCGGTGTGAATTTTTAGTCCCTTCTACCCCCTATTAGGGGAGATCAAACCCCTAAATCCCCCTTTAGGAGACTTTGCCTAATGGGGTATGGGGCGGACAGAATAAATTCTATCCCTACAATGGATGGGAGAAATGAAAAAGAGCCCCTCTACCCCTATGGGAGAACTTGCGAGATTGCAATGGGAATGATTCGTACATTACAAATTAATAGTACACTCTTGCAAATGTGTAAGAGTGTGTTTTTCTTTATATCTCCTCTTCTCATTACCGTTTTGGTTTGTTCGTGCGACAATGAGAATGTGGCAGACAACGAGGATGTTTTCACTGTGGATGTATTGAACGGCATGACGCCAGTGAAAGACCAGGGCAGAAGCAGTCTGTGCTGGGCATACGCTATGTTGGCTACCATTGAGAGCGAACATATAATGCAGGGCGACTCGGTGAATCTGTCTGTGGCATACATCGCGCGCAAGATGTTGCTGCAGGAGGCGGAACGGTATTACTTCGCGCAAGGTCGTGACACTATTTCATTGCGAGGAGTCGCTCCGATGCTCATTGATATGATAGAGGAATATGGAATTATGCCATACGAGGCGTATCACTCTGACTGTAATTTCAACGTGGTAAGCAGGAAAGTGGCGGCAACGAGCAAAGGGATAACACAAAAGCGCAGGGGGCTGCCATCTCTGAATAAAAGTATGCAGGATTTACTTGATGACATCATAAACCCCGTGCCAAACAACGTGTATATGTTCAGCGTGAGATACACCCCCATTGAATTTGCTCACAGCGTGTGCATGAAAGACGAATATGTGGCATTGACATCGTTCACGCACAAACCATTCTATGAGGACATCATTCTCAGTCTGCCCGACAACAAGAGAGGATATAAGTTTTATAATGTGCCTATCGATACGCTGGTTGACCGTGTGGAAAACGCTATCCAGTCTGGACATTGCGTGTGCTGGGAGGGGGACATCACCGAACCGGGATTTTCGTTTGAGCGAGGAACGGCAAGATTAGAAAGCGGAACTGAGGTTACGCAGGAGGCACGGCAACGTACATTTGAGGATTTCTCAACTACCGATGACCACTGCATGGAGATTGTCGGCTTGGCACACGACGATACCGGTGCGGAATATTTTATTTGCAAGAACTCGTGGGGCACGAACAATCCGTATAAAGGACTGATGTATATGTCATTGGACTATTTCAGACTAAAAACAATACTCGCAGTACTCGCAAAATAGAAAGTGGCTAAACGCATTCTTATTTCTTATTTTGCCGTAAGGCATTGGTCGCTGTTTATAAGTTGCAACAATTTGTCCACGGCAAATTCCTCCGGGATATTCTTTTCCACACATTCCTTTTTGCGGTATAGGGATATTCGCTCTCTTCCAGCCCCCACATACCCGTAATCAGCATCCGCCATCTCTCCTGGGCCATTGACGATACATCCCATGATGGCGATTTTCAGTCCACGCATATCCTTTGTGGCCTCCTTGATCTTGGATATTGTGGAACGCAGGTCATAGAGCGTCCTGCCACAACCGGGGCAACTGATGTATTCTGTCTTGGATATCCTCTGGCGGGCAGCCTGCAATATGCCGAAAGCAGTGGCGTTTATGTCGTCCAACGATATCGTTCCTTCGTTGATGAGCCATATACCATCGGCCAATCCATCCAACAACAGCGCACCCATGTCTGCCGCCGCCTCTATTTGGAAGTCGCCCTTCTCCTCATTAGAATGACTGTAATTATAGATAAACACGATAGGGTTGGTTATTCCCCCTGCCATCATCTCGTGAGCAAGGGCGCGGTTCTCGCCAAGTGGGTTGGAATGGTCGCTCATGCAAACCACCACTATCTCCGGATGCTCTTTGAGAAAAGTGAAATACTCATTTCTGTCAGCCCCATATTCTATCCACAGAAACTTGATGGGAGCATCATAAAAACCGATTAACGGTAGGGCGTTGTAAGAGAATATCGGATATACGTTCTCGCGGTCAACGAGGTTGGCATATACATTATAGTCGATGATATAACCCTGGCCGGGTATCTTCCTCTCCGGCAACACCTTTCCTACATATACATAGTCGGGCACCATGTCTGGATTGACGTTACATGCGGCACTATTTCTGTTGTTCACATTAGAGCAGACCACCACAGGCGGGTTGTCGCCACCGATGTTGGCTACGGGAACGGTCGTCCTGCGTTTAGGTAGCAGCCAGCAGAAATTCTCCGCTTGAACACCGGGTATGGTGGTATGTCCTTTCCTGCGACAGATATAATCCACGAGATGACGTGCTACAGGAATCTCCGCCTCCGGCTCCTCACTGAGCGACACCCTTATGGTATCACCTATGCCATCGGCAAGCAGCGTACCTATGCCTAAGGCACTCTTGATACGTCCGTCCTCACCGTCTCCGGCCTCTGTGACTCCAAGATGAAGGGGGAAATTCATTCCCTCGCTCTCCATAGTCTTGACCAACAGTCTGACGGAGGCAACCATGACGACCGTGTTGCTTGCCTTTATGGAAATCACCACATCGTTGAAGCTCTCACGCTTGCAGATACGCAGAAACTCCATGCAGCTCTCCACAATCCCCTCTGGGGTGTCTCCATAGCGGCTCATTATGCGGTCGGAGAGAGAGCCGTGGTTTACGCCGATACGAATGGCAGTGTGATGCTCCTTGCAGATGTCAAGTAACGGCACGAGCTGCCGCTCTATCTTATTCAGCTCCTGTTTGTATTCCTCATCGGTATATTCAAATTTCTTGAATGTGCGTGCCGGATCGACGTAGTTGCCCGGATTTATCCTCACTTTCTCAGCATACAAGGCAGCGACATCAGCAACATGGGGATTGAAATGCACATCAGCGACAATAGGCACATCAAAACCATCGGCAACAAGCCACGACTTGATATTCTTAAGGTTCTCAGCCTCACGGACACCCTGTGTCGTGAGACGCACATACTCACCGCCAGCCTGCGCTATGCGCTCCGCCTGGCGGACACTCGCCTCGGTATCATCAGTTGACGTGGTAGTCATCGACTGCACCCTGACAGGGTTATCGCCTCCCAACGGAACACCCCCGATATTAACCACTGTGGTATGGCGGCGACTGTAATTGAACAGGTTCATGACACTCAAGAAATATTATAGTCAGTTGGTTTTGTACTTATACGTAATCACTGAAAGGTCGTGGTTGGCCTTTTCGATTTTCTTTCCTAAGCTGTTCTTATAGTCAGAGAGACGGGCAGCAACAGCATCATCAGAGAGGGCAAGCATCTCAACGGCAAGAATTGCCGCATTCATCGCACCATTCACGCCAACCGTCGCCACAGGTATTCCTGGAGGCATCTGGATAATACTAAGCATTGCATCAAGACCGTCAAGCATCCCCTTTATAGGCACGCCGATAACGGGTAGGGTGGTGCCCGCTGCAATGACACCAGGCAATGCCGCCGCCATGCCGGCACCTGCGATAATCACCTTGATACCACGTGCCTTAGCACCCTTGGCAAACGCCTCTACAGCAGCAGGAGTGCGGTGCGCTGACAAGACATTCACCTCAAATGGTATCTCCATCGAATCCAAAAAGGCCATCGCCTTTTCCATAACAGGCAAGTCGGATGTGCTGCCCATAATTATGCTTACTAACGTGCGCATAAAATTAAGAATTAAAAATTAAGAATTAAGAATGCATTCTTGCTTGAGAAGCTGTCTAACTAACTTTTGTCCTGTTTTAGAAAACAAGTACTGAGCCGAAGGAGCAGGCTGCTCCCAGCAGGAAACCGAAGATCACCTCGTGGAGGGAGTGCTGTCGGAGTATCATCCTGCTGGTGCCGACTAATCCAGAGAGGATGAGCACTATGCAGAGCCACCACACCGGGTTGAAGCCGAAGATGGCGGAGAACGCCATGAGAGCCCCTATAACGCCGCCTATTGCCGCCGTGTGGACCGATATTTTAATATAGATGTTCACCATGGCGCATGCTATCTGAACGACGAGGGCAGCGATTACTATGCTTCCTATTAGATGCGGCACATGTGCCAAAGTCATGAAATAGTAGCAAAGCATGTAACAGATTATGGATATCACGTAAGGTATCACACGTCGTTCCTTATGCCCCATTTCCACTAATGACCAACCGTAGTAGCGGCGGTAAACCCTAATGAGGAGTCGTGGCAACAGTATGGTGAACAGGCAGACCATCACCAACAGGAAAGCCTTGTATGGCCAAGGCAGCAGACTGAGGTAGGAGAACAGCAGGAGACCTATCAGTCCCACCAACGGGAGATAGAAAGGTGCGAACAGGCTGCTCAGCACTTTAGCCGCTAAAATAATCTGTCTCTGTCTCATCGCTTCCTAAGTCGTGCCACCGGGATGCCCAACTGCTCACGGTATTTAGCCACTGTGCGCCGTGCCACCGGAAAGCCCTTTGACTGCATCATATCTTTTACCGCATCATCATTGAGCGGATTGTTTTTATCCTCATTGTCTATCAACTCCTTAAGAGCCGTTTTTATCTTGCGTGTTGACATCTCCTCGCCATTCTCCGTGCGTATGCTGTCGCTGAAGAAATAGCGCAACTTGAACGTACCCCAGCGTGTCTGGGCATATTTCATGTTGCTGACCCGTGACACAGTGGAAATGTCAAGTCCTGTCTTGTCTGCCACGTCCTTCAATATCATCGGCTTCAGATCTGCCTCATCGCCATCGCGGAAATAAGCAATCTGTATATCTATGATAGCCTTCATAGTAACATACAGAGTATGGCGGCGTTGCTTCACGGCATCTATGAAACCCTGTGCCCGCTCCACCTTGTCTTTGGCATACAGCAGAGCCTCTTTCTCGTGGCGATTCATCTTCCCCTTGTTCTTCTGGTATTCTGTCAATAGACCAATGAACGACGACGACACATAGAGTTCTGGAATATGACCGCCGTTCACTGTAAACGTCACCGTACCGTCGTCTGCCGTGTCAACGATGAAATCAGGTGTGATCTGCTGTGTGTTGCGCCCTTCTGTCTCCCCGAGTGAGGAGCCTGGTTTCGGATTAAGCCTGAGCAGCTCATCACATACCTTCCTGGCCATGTCTGCATCCACGCCAAGCTGGGTGGCCAGCCTGTCCCACCGCTTGTTCATGAAATCATCAAAGTAGTTGGAGACAACCTTATCCATCATAGTACGCATAGTAGAAGGCGATTTACGCCTGATTTGCAGCAACAGACATTCCTTAAGACTGCGCCCGCAAATTCCCGCAGGGTCGAAAGTCTGCAGAATAGCTATCACCTTTTCTATCTCACTAATATCCAACACTATGTTATGATAGATGGCAAGCTCATCGCACAGCGTGTCGGCATCCTTGCGGAGTAGGCCGTCGCTGTCGAGGGAACAGATCACATACTCCATGACCTCACGCTGTGTGTTTGTAAGGTCCACGCCGATCATCTGCTCCTTCAACTTGTCATAGAAAGATATGTGGTCTCCGTAGGTCATCTCCTCGTACTCGGCGTTGCGCTCATTGGCGATAACCGACTGCATGGACTCTGGCATATCATCGTCGCCGCCTATCCGGGCAAGAGCCTCATCGAGTGCCGCCTCACGCTCCTCGCGCTCTTTGGCAGTGTCGAAATCCTCGTCATCATCATTCTCTGACGCATCCTCGTGAGCCCTTTCGGCAGTATCGGCATTGTTGGAGTCGAGACATTCGAGAGCCGGGTTGTCGTCCAATTCTGCCCTCACGCTTTGCTCCAATTCTGTCAACGGCATTTCAAGCAGGTGCACCGCAAGCATTTGCTGTTGCGTAAGCCGTTGCGTGAGTATCTGCTTTTGAGCCTGTGTCTGTGATAGGCGCTGTTCCATAACTGCAAAAATAGTATTTTTTCAGATGAAAGAAAAACCCATTGATTATTTCAGGGTGCAAAATTAAAAAAAAACCTAAAAATTATCCCCTTAACACGAAATAATCATTAATTTTGCTTATATTTGTAATCAATATTACGAAATCACTTTTATTATTATTTGTAAATGGGAGTTAAAAGTCACCACCATCATCATCACCATGTGGATGAGTCTGAAAGATTCAAGGACCATGTTCTCTCTTCTGCCAAGAGACGCAAGAAAATGGCGAAATGGGGGCTCATACTGCTCTTAACAATTGCCATAATAATGGTTCTTTTCTGCTTTTATGCCTATTTCTTAGAGAAGTAGGAACTATTGTATTTGTTGGCTTTCAATCGCTTAGGTACATCTTGCGGTGTTTAGTGCCCATGTGTGCCTCAACCACGTTGATGACATAGTCGCCGAGCTTCTCACACTCACTGACGATATCCATATAAATCGTTCCAATAGTGTAGGTGTATTCGTGGTTGTTGACATCGTTGAGATTCTGTAATTTCAACTGGTTCCGGTAGTTGTTTATCTCGTTCTCGATGTTGAACGAGCGGTTGATGTCAAGTTTCTCCTTACGGCCCGACAACATCACGTTCATCTGGGTAAGGCTGTCATCAGTAAGCTCAAACATCTGGGACAAACGCTCCATTTGCTTTTCAGTGAATTCCTCGTCGCCCTGCATCTTCCTGTTCATTGTCTGGGCGATGTTCAGACAACTGTCTCCGATACTCTCTATCTCGGATATCTCACGCAGCATGGCGCGTATCGTGGCTTTTGTCTCATCACTCAAATGGGCGTTGCTCACACGGTCGAGATATTTCGCTATCTCTATCTCCATACGGTTGCTTATGCTCTCGTATTTCTCAACCTTCGAATACAGTTTTGAAAACGTCGCTTCACTGTCGGTAGTGAGAAGTTCACGCAGGTAGTTGAACATCTTCTGCATACGCTCACCGAAGAGGATAATCTCCTTCTGTGCCTCAAGCACCGACAACTCCGGCGTCTCCATAAGCGTGTTGCCACCAATGTAATGCAGGCGGAACTCCTCGTTTTCCTCACTTGAGCGCGGCTTTATCAAGAAGCATACCACTTTCTCTATATAAGGTACGAACCATATCAATATGAAGGTGTTGCATACGTTGAAGCCAGTGTGGAAAGCAGCAAGCATCACGGAGAGCTTGACAGGATCGGCAACAGAAGAGTGCGGGTCATAGCCAACAATGCTGCAAACAGTATTAACGAAAGGATAGAACAGGCACAATATCCAGATCACTCCGAACACATTGAACACCAAGTGAGCCAATGCAGCCCGTCGTGCCTGTGTGTTGGCACCGAGAGCAGCGAGGTTAGCAGTGAGTGTCGTACCGATATTCTCACCCATGACGAGGGCGATACCAAGATATACGGGCAGCACGCCACTGGAGCAGAGCACCATGGTAATAGCCATGAGAGCCGCTGATGACTGTAGGATACAGGTGAGCACGGTGCCTATCAACAAGAATACTATAATCGTCATGTAGCTGTTGACATCAAACGATGTGAAGAACGCCAACAGCTCGGTGTTGTGCTCCAAGTCCATGTCCTTTCCCGTCTGTCCCAACAAAGCGAGTGAGAAGAACATGAACGAGATACCGAAAATGAAATCTCCTATGAACCTGCGCCGCCGCGTGTAAAGCAGGATTATACCGACAATGAACGCCGGGAAGACCACATTGGTGAAGTTGAAAGAGAAACCGATGCTCATTATCCACGCTGTAAGCGTGGTTCCGATATTTGCTCCCATGATGACGGAGATAGCCTGGGCAAGTGTGATGAGACCAGCGTTGACAAACGAGACTGTCATCACAGTGGTTGCCGAGGACGACTGCACAGAGCAAGTCACGAACATACCGGTGAGCATACCAGTGAAGCGATTTTTGGTCATCGTACCCAGAATGTGCCGCAACTGCGAGCCTGCCATTTTCTGGAGAGCCTCACTCATCACTTTCATACCGTAGATGAGCAATGCCAAAGAACCAATAATCTTAAATAGTATCCAAATCGACATATTTTAATTAAATTTATGACATGATTATGTGGGGAGTTGGAAAAAACTCCGTAACTTTACGAACGTAAAACTCAATTATTAAGATCATGAAACAATTAGTACAAATCCGTTGCAAAAATAATAAAAAA
>JAJPZD010000083.1 GCA_021204605.1 Prevotella sp. | reverse complement strand
GTTTCATGTCAAGCATGAAGACTCTTTTGGATGGCAATGACTACAGTATAATAGGGGAGTTGGAGAAATATTTCCAGAATGTGATGTGTTTGATATTCAAAATCATGGGCTTTAACGTGGATGTGGAGTATAAGACAGCCACTGGGCGCATAGACGCTGTAATAAAGACAAAAGACTATATTTACCTTATGGAATTCAAGGTTGATGTTCCTGCGGATAAGGCACTTGCGCAAATAGACTCAAAAGAATATGCATTGCCTTTCATTGCTGATGAACGTACCCTTTATAAGATTGGTGTAAGTTTCTCCTCAAAAACACGGAGCATCAGTGAGTGGAAGTGTGTAAGAGGATAAGTGTTTTTATACACCTAAATTGTATTATAGATAAAAATGGATTTTGGCTAAGAATGGGAAAGTTAAATAATAAGAGATACTGATATGTTTAAGTTTTGGAATAAAGGTTGTAATTTGATTTGGTTTTGAAATTATATTTATGCAAATATAAAAACAAATTTCTAATTTCTTACTATTTTTCTTGTTTTTCTTCAATTTTTATTATTTAGTTTGTTATAAGCTAAACTATGCCAAAATTTGGCATAAATTATAACAATATATCTAACAATTTCTATTCAAAAATATTATAAAAACACCTTTGGGAAAAGGTAAAGAGAAAACAGTTATGATGAAAAATCTCTTATTCACATGAAATGATGTGCATTATCTTGTATTCCAAAAATACAAGACAGATGGCGGGAAATAAGAATCTTAATAAAGCTAATAAAGCCAAAAAAGATGAGTTTTACACGCAAATGGATGATATAACTAACGAGTTGCGCCATTATATGGAACATTTTCGTGGTAAAACTGTGCTTTGTAATTGTGATGATCCATACGAGAGTAATTTTTTCAAGTACTTTGCGTTAAATTTTTATTTTCTTGGACTGAAGAAACTTATTTGTACCTGTTGGCACAAATCACCGATTGTAGAAACTGAATTTCATTTTTCAGATGATACAAATGATTCTGATATTGCAGCAGAACCGACAATTAACATTACTCATGGTTCAAAAATAGAGATAACAGAGATTTTAGACCTGAACAATGATGGGGCGATAGATTTAGATGATGTTGAAATAAATCTGCAAGTACATAAACCTGAACAATTATATGGCACTGGTGATTTTCGAAGTTTTGAATGTATCGAACTTTTGAAAGAAGCTGACATTGTCGTTACAAATCCTCCGTTTTCGTTGTTTCGCGAATACGTAGCACAGTTGATGGAATATGATAAAAAGTTTTTGATTATTGGACATCAAAATGCTATTACTTATAAAGAAATCTTCAAATTCATTATGGAGAATAAGATTTGGTTAGGATTTGGATTCAAAGGAGGAGCGGCACATTTTATTTCTCACTATAAAGATGTAGCTGTTTCATCTAATCACAAGCCAGGTATGATTAGAGTATCAGGGGTTGTTTGGTTTACTAACCTTGATCATAAAAAGCGTCATGAAAAACTTGAGTTTCACAAGGAATATACTCCTGAAGAATATCCCCACTATGACAATTACGATGCCATAGAAGTAAGTAAAACAGCTTTAATTCCAGAGGATTACGATGGAATGATGGGAGTGCCTATTACATTTTTGGAGAAATACTGTCCAGAACAATTTGAAATAGTCGGAATGGCAAAACGCGGAGCGGGAGATCCTGCTTTACGGTCAAAAGTCTATACAAAGATTGACTATCCCAATTATTCAGATCTTAACGCCACGCCGACATTGTTTGATTCTAATGGCAAATTGCATAATACATATCCACGATTACTAATACGTAAAATCAAATAAACTCTATACCTATGAAAATAGAATTGCACACAATACCGATAAAAGATTTGGTGGAGGGGTTTAAGGACAATGATGAAGAAGGCGTTGTAGGATATGGCGGTAGGTTGAATATCCGTCCGGCGTTTCAGCGAGAGTTTGTCTATGACGACAAGCAGAAAAGGAAGTGATTAACTCGATATTCAAGAATTTCCCTTTGAATGTGATGTATTGGGTGGAGAATGAGAAAGGAACATACGAGTTGCTTGACGGGCAGCAGCGCACACTGAGTATTTGTATGTATTATAAGAATACATTTTTCGTGAGTGTTGACGGTTCTTTGAAGGGCTTTTCCAATTTGACTGACGACCAACGTAAAAGATTTTTGGACTATGAATTGCAGATTTACATCTGCAAGGAAGGAACGTCAACAGAGCGGTTGGACTGGTTTAAAATAATAAACATTGCTGGTGAGACATTGACAAATCAGGAACTGCGCAATGCCATTTATACAGGGGCTTGGATTACAGACGCAAAGCGGCTGTTCTCTAAACGTTATTGCTTGGCAAAGAGGAAAGGAGAACAGTATATGAGCGGTTCACCGATTAGGCAGGACTATTTAGAGACCGTTTTGGATTGGATTAGTGACGGTCAGATAGAGTCCTATATGGCGGATAACCAGCACAAGGAGAATGCAGACAGGGAATGGCAGTTTTACCTTGAGGTTTTGGGCTGGGTGCAAAGGTCGTTTACCACATACCGTAGAGAGATGAAAGGTGTGGCATGGGGCAGGCTATACAAAAAGTATGGAAAGGATTACCATTCAGCTACTGACTTGGAACAAAAAGTCGCACGTCTGATGATAGATGATGATGTTACCAATAAGAAGGGCATTTATGATTATGTGTTGTCGCATGACGAGCGTAAACTTAACATACGGGCGTTTACTGCAAAAATGAAACGTGCTGCATACGAGCGGCAAGAAGGATTTTGTGTGAAATGTGGCAAGCATTTTGAGATTGAGGAAATGCAGGCAGACCATATCAAACCATGGAGCAAGGGCGGCACTACCACAGCCGAAAACTGCCAGATGCTCTGTCAGCCTTGTAATGCTACAAAGAGTAATAACTGAATTATGGTATAATATGTACATTCAGTATAACTTAACTAATAATACCAGATTGTAATAAAAATTAAATTATTAACTCATAAAAAATAGAATCATGGAAAAACTTAATCAAAAAGTCCTACAATTAGGAAAGAAAAATTTACTGCTTTTATTATTGTTGTTATTCACATGTAATTCATGGGGATATGATTTTGAGGTTGATGGGATTTATTACAACAAAACATCTAACACGACGAATAGTCATATTCTACTTTCAATCAACTAATTGATATTTGATATTATTTTCATCACAAAAGTTTTTTAGGCGAAGAATATCATTTTCAGCCTTTGGCAATCTGTCAAGAGCATATTTCAGGTTGCTTTCTTCTTT
This sequence comes from Prevotella sp., assembly GCA_021204605.1. Lineage (GTDB taxonomy): Bacteria > Bacteroidota > Bacteroidia > Bacteroidales > Bacteroidaceae > Prevotella. The sequence continues at coordinate 5,068 of JAJPZD010000083.1, read as the reverse complement.
GATGCCAAGTGCTGTAAAAAGTTGAACAACATCAATATTTTTAATAAAAATGTCTGGGGCAGGATATGCTCCGAAACAAGAATCCGCATCAGCATTAAACCAAGCCATCATCTTCCCATCTACAATTTGATATCGTGCCTTAAACGGTATCGCTTTATTTATCATTGCTGCTCTTTTTGATTGACTTTAACAATAAATTTTCACGACACAATAATAAAAATCACTGTATCTTAATCCTGTAAACCTCCTCTATACCACCAATCTCTGATATTGAGTTCATGGCCTGCTGGAGTTCATTAAACGAGTGCACGGAGAAGTCAACAGTGCATTTTACGATATTGTCGATAGTCTCCGTAACGAGTTTCCTGATTGACAGGCGCAACTGCTCAGTGACACATGCAACCATATCCCTCAACAAATGGTCACGGTCAACACCGATAATGCCGATACGCACAGGATAAAGGAAACGCTCATCCTCCTCAAAACTAATAGCAACAATAGAATCCCCCTGCTGTGATGCAAGTCTGATTGCCGTAGGACAGTCGCGCTTGTGCAACATAATACTGCCATCACGGTCCTTGAATCCCACAACCTCATCACCAGGCAGAGGATGACAACTGCCGCAACGCCCATATTGCGGTTTGGGAAGGTGTGCAAAATAACTGCGCATGTTCCGTTTAGCCTTATACGTCAGTACATTGTCGAGCCATTCCTCCTCTGGGGCAGCATCTGGTTTGGTGAATATCTCCACACAGTCGCCACGACGGAGAACAGTCTTTACTGACGATAGTTTGCCGTTAATTCGCGCATAAACAGCCCTGTTTCCAAGTTCGCTGTGTATCTCGTATGCGAAATCAAGTGCGGACGCTCCTTTCGGTAGTATCACGCCCTTCCCCTCTGGAGTGAATGCCATAATATCGTCGTTATAGAACGATGCCGTAACACCGTCCATAAAGTCAATTTCACTGCCATGCGTAGCCACGTCGATAAGCACATCACGGAACTTCGCAAGCCAGGCCTTCACATTCTCCTCCGTGCGCTCTGCCGTACAGCCTAATCTTGATGCCCGTACCATACGTTCTGAAGAAATATGTATCTCTTCCCAGCTTCCCTTGTCGTTAAGCAACTTAACATGAAAACTTTGGTAGCCGTTCTCTTTCGGCGCATTGATATAGTTCAGCACACTGCCCGGACGTTCCTTGAAAAAAGTCGAGAGAATACCATAAATCTTAAGAGTGTCAATCCGCTCTTCCAATTCACTCTCTGCATTGTAAATCACACGGATATAGTGCTTGGCGTCAACATGATTAAAATCACACTCCCCGGCACGCATCTTACGCCAGATACTGTACGGCATGCGGTAGCGCAGCTCCATCCTCGTCTGTACGTCATTCTCTGCGAGCAGGTTCGTTATCTTGCTAATGAACGGCTCTATCTCCTTGTCGCAAGCCTCTTGATATTGTTTTAATTGCCTGGCGATAGTATCGTATTCTCGTGGACAACGGTAACGGAACGACAGATTCTCCAACTCTACCTTGACATGATACAGACCAAGACGGTTGGCAAGCGGGGCGTAGAAATAATCTGTCTCTCCAGCTATTTTCATCTGCTTGTCTGGGCGCATACTGTCGAGCGTGCGCATATTATGCAGACGGTCGGCGAGTTTAACTAACAGCGCACGGACATCATACTTAACGGAATTGAGTATCTGACGGTAATTATCAACTTGTTTCGACTTGTCGTACTTGTCTTTCTTGCGTTTCGTAACCACATCAACAAGAAACGCCACATCATCGCCGAAACGCTCACGGATATCCTCAATGGTATATGGCGTGTCCTCAACCACATCGTGAAGGAAAGCTGCAATAACGGGATTCGCACCCAATTCCAACTCCTCTGCCACGATGCGTGCCACTGAAATCGGATGGATTATGTACGGCTGACCTGTCTTGCGCTTCTGATTGCTGTGAGCCTCAGCAGCTAACTCGTATGCTGCCTTGATGCGCTCCATATCCTCTGGAGACACTCTTTTTTCCATACAGCGAAACACGTGGTTTACGCCTTCCTCTATCTGTTTTGCGTAAATATCTTCCATACCTATTGATTTTAATGTGAGTGTTGATTTATGATGTTTTATAAAGAAAAGTAACCTAATACCCGACGCAATTAAGCATGCGTTTTTTAACTCTATATTCAAAAGTCATGCAATATTAGTAAAATTCAATGGTATCTGCAAACAAACATCACAACTTAAGCCACAACAAAACTTCTGACTATATTAGTTTTCACCAAAGATTTTATTACATATCCGCCATCGAAAGTCCTTTGTACGAAATTACATAGCCCTTGAACTCTCCCGTTGCACATAGGAACACGGCTGACTTTGCCTCTAATTTCCTAATGTTGATATTTTCGGCATTGCGCTTCACTTCGAAAAATGTCGCTGTATGGTCCAACTCGTTTTCTGCTACAATGTCAATTTCATTTCCTCCCTTTCTGTCCCACCAGCCACCGATACGTGTAAAGGCTTGCTGCTCTATCAACACTCGTCTGAACCAGCGCTCGAGCATTGTGCCGCTGAAAGTTTCGTAGTCACGGTTTATAATCGATTTTACGCTCTCATAGTTCTCTATCTCCAACATATAACTGTACTTGTAGATGAAACGAAACCAGAACGAAAAGAAATTGTCCCCTATTGTATAGCGCACATTCTTTGTGGAACTTTTCTCAAATAATGGCTGTTTTTTGGAAATCACCTCATACTCTTTTTCAAGTTTGGTAAGATAGCCGCCAATCTGCCTGCCTACCACATCCTCTATTTCAGAGCGTGATGTTTTACCTCTCGCAATGGCCGACAGTATCGAGAAATAAATACCGTAGTCCTTGCCAAACTCTTCTATAAGTATCGCCTTACCCTCTCCCAAAAATATGGAGTCGGCGGTTATAATCCGGTCGAGCATTTTCCCCTTTGTCGTAGCGCCCGAATCCATTAGCAGCTGCACGTACTTTGCCACACCACCAGTGAAAGTGTACAATGCAAGCAGGTCTTCCGCCGTATAGCCTGGATTGTACTCTGCAAGGATCTCCTTCATCGCTGTCGGGGTAAACGGCCGCACGGTCATAAAACGCAACTGCCGGTTATACAACGGCTCTTTCTTATCCTTGAATATCTTCGTCATCATGGAGTAGATTGAACCGCATACAATCAGGTTGATGTGCGACTTCTGACTGTACATATCCCAAATGCGCTGCATATCACTAAACACTGATTTGTTCACACGGAAAAACTCCTGAAACTCATCGATAAAGACCGTAATGTGACGCTCTGCAGAGAGCTTCATCAGGTATGCGAATATATCGGCAAAACGTTCCACACGCCCCATGGTCGGGATGCCCAACTTGCTTTCTATCTCTTCAATATAATCATCGCACAAATCCCCCTCGGCTTTGCGGGCAACGAAGAAATATAGAATAGGCTCATCTTCGTATGCCTTCCACACAAGCGATGTCTTACCGATGCGGCGCCGTCCCGTCACCACCGTAAACTGGGAGTTATCCTTTGCCATCCCCCGAATTTCACGCAGCATGGCAATTTCCTCTGCTCTATCAAAAAATCTCATGTCCCCGTCCTTTCTATCCTACGTATTCCAAAAGCGTCATTAACCACTTCCGAAACATCTGTTTCCGAAACAGCCGTTTCGCAACTGCAAAATTAATTCTTTTTTTGTAAAAACGATGCTATTTTGAATTATTTGATAACTTTTGGAGAATTATGAAATTAGAAGAAGACAACATTCAGAAAATAACTGCTTTAGCCAAAGATAAGTTCTTAATAAAAATCAAATGTTTCCGAGTATATTAAAAAGGAGGATCATATCCCGACAGAATAGATGTACAAATTAAAACTGTGTCAAGTTAAGATTTATCATATTTGAAAAGGGGTGTGCCATTTTTTTGACACACCCGTATCTTCTATATAGGATTGTTGACGTCTATCTTATGCGTTTTTTTATGTGAGAATGGGGATACATATAAGTTCCGCACTTTGAGCAATATACCCTTGTGGCATTCCCCGTGTAGTCAGGTGTGTACACTATTTCATCCACGTATTGAGGGCTGCTCGATGAACTGCTACTTGAGCTGCTTCCAGAACTGCTGGAACCTATGCCTGAGCCATTGGCTGATCTCCATGCTTCATTGTTTGCTTGTCGTTGAGCCATCATACTTGCAATTTGAGAGCGTACTTTGTTGCGGTTAGCATCAGTATCACTGTAATACCCTTCACGTGCTATGCGGTTCAATGCCTGCTTTGCTTCTGTATATCCCATATTACTCGCAATAGTATAAAAGTTATGTGCTTTCTGACAATCTCTCTGAACACCAAACCCCAATTCACAGCAAAGTCCTAAATAATAGGCGCCATCTGCATAATTCTTTTCTCCTGCCTTTATAAAATTATCAATGGCGGTAGAATAATCACCATCCACCAAAGCCTGTTCTCCTGCAATGATGAGATAGAAATGTTCAAAGAGATTTGCACCATACTGGTAAGCGGATTGCGCCTTTACAGAAACATTCCCCAAAAATAAGAACATAATAACCATAAGGCTAATTGATAAAGAGACAACATTGTGTCTGCTCTGAAAATGTAATGCTTTCATAATTTTTCTTGTTTTTATTTAAATACGTTAAAGGATTTGCTTGTCTCAGTTTATTCCTCATTTAAAGTTGCGTAACTGTACGAATAAATATTTCGTTGGTTATTACTCGTGTCCCTCGCAAGATTGGAAGATGAAAAATCCTGCGAAGAATCCAAGGAATTATCGTTGTCATCCGAACATGAAACAATTGTCATAGACATTATCAACGTCATTAACATTGTGAAAGATAACAAATAATTTTTTTTCATTGTAATTTGTTTTTTTTGCCTCTGTGGCCCTCAGCAACAGATTATTATTTATTATTGTGAGGTCAACATGACGCTTTTTAAAGCAAAATCACAATATATCGAAATATAAGATTATCTATCTTGACTTTATCCTTTTTCAAAATGGTGATATGTATATAC
>JAJPZD010000074.1 GCA_021204605.1 Prevotella sp. | reverse complement strand
GACCTGGCTACAAGCGGAACGTCGAAAGTGTTCGAGGGTGATGTCGCTTACCTTAGGGTTAGTCTCTCTGACGTGGGCACGTCCGCAACAAGGGCTGCCGCAACAAGAGCTGACCTGACTTACGTCAATGGTAGTACTTCTGAGATGGCTATCAATGATGCCCACTTCTATTTCTATGATGTAAACGGTGATTATGTCACAGAAGGTGAGATCTTAGGAACATCAAAGAGTGATGGAACTAACAGCGATTGGGAAGTACAGACATCAGGCGGCAATGTTGAGACGACCAACTCAAATGTAGTGCTTCTTGAGGGACTGAACGGCAAGGAATATCCTAAGTATGTCGTTACGCTCATCAACGCGCCTGAAAACTTCACAAGTCCTAAGACGCTCGCTGAATGGGACGCAATCGAGGAGAGTGATTATCTGAGCGGCAACAATTTCATGATGAGTACGTCAAGCTATGTAGAGAATGAAGATGCTCGTCCTTATCCATACGTTACCGAACTCACTGACGATGATTTCACTGAGGAGACCTCAGTATTCGAGGACGTTACAGGGACTCCAACTGTTGACATCTACGTTGAGCGCTTGGCTTCTAAGGTTGGCTTAAAGGTGAATACTGCTGATAATAGCAAATTGAATGCATTGTTAGACGGTGGTGACGGTCTTGCTATCAAAGAGACGCTCGGTGATACAAACAACACCGATGGAGAGAACGTTGACCAGGACGAGACTACTCTGTATGTATCATTGACAGGCTGGGCTCTCAACGCCACTTCCGATAATATCTATATGATGAAGCATATCGACAGTGATTGGGACTTCACCGACTGGGTTACCGACTCTTGGAATGACGCGAACAACCACCGCAGCTACTGGGCAGAGGGCTGCTCTTACGATGTAGCGCCTGACGCAACAACACGTAAAGTGGCTGGCCTGAGCTATATATCTTTCGATGATATCAACAACCAACTGAATACCCAATATAATGCTGATGATGTGGCATATTGCTTGGAGAACACGACAACAGCGAACGGTACAGGCTCTAACAGTGTCATTGACAGCAAGTACTCACCTGCAATCACCGGCGTACTCGTAGGCGCACAGATAACAGAGGGTAAGGCAAATGCCAACCCTACAATACAGGATTTCGTCCGCTACAAGGGTGTGCTCTACAGACTGAGCGATTTCTATAGCGCAATTTCTTACGATTGCCATGTGTATACGTCGAATTCAAAAGCACCTTTAACAAGTGCTTACTCTCCTCGTTTCGACTTCACTGACAACGGCGACGGAACGGTTTCTGTTAAGCTGAAGAGTGGGTCTGGATACCATTATTATCAAGAGGATGGAACAGAATATGAGGATATAGATGCTGTTAATGAGAAACTTAATGAGGATGTTGACAAAGAAACCAATGTACCTTATGCCCAGGAGTTGAGCTATTACACGGACGGATATATGTATTACATCATACCTATCGAGCACCTGAACAGTAATAATCAAGATGCTGAGGATGGAAGTATAGACGAGGGCGACTATGGTATAGTACGTAACCACTACTATCAGATCAGTATTGATGGTATAACGAATCTTGGAACTGGTGTAAAAGATCCTACAGCAGAGATCGTGCCAAGCGAGAATGGCGTTGCTAAGACAGCATACGACATCATCTCTACGGTTAACGTCCTCTCATTCGTTGACGTTCCTGAACAGAGCGTAACACTTAAATAATTTGATAATCACAAATAACTCTTTAACGTGAATACATTCTAGTCGGGCGGGGAGGCCCGCCCGACTAGATTAGAAAAACAGCCCCCTCTAAATCCAAGCCCCCTCTAACTCCCCCCATAGGGGAGGACACAGTGCGGCAAGCCGAATGTGGGAGGTTGATGATAGAGCAAAATAAGAAATAGTAATCAATTTGCTTGAGAATGTTCAAAAACATTTCTTGAGTTGGATTGAAAATAGCGAAGAAAAGTCGCGAAAAAACAGCAGACATAATGTTTGCAACCTAACAAGAAAATAATCAACGGATGAATGTCCGTTACAAAAATAAAAACAATCAACGGATGGAAGTCCGTTACAAAAATAAAAACAATAGCTGAAGCAAATCGAAATATCCAGTGAATTCGTTTCACCGAAACGAGCGGACATAATAAATTACCTGCGGTGATTTTTCTCACGCTCAACATAGCTCAAGCGAGCTTGGCTCTGTTTCGCTTAATCGGAAAATTATATCCCTACGCGCGGATGAGTAGATGCTGAAGCCTCAATACATTCTTAACTTTTAACATTTAACTTGACAATATGAAGCGTAAAATAATAGAGCGGAGGGTTCCGAAGATTACGGCAGTTGTTGATGGCGTGCTGATGTGTATGAGAGCGTTGTCTTACGTTGTCATATTGTCAACCGTGATATTGCTAATGTCCGCCTGTTCGTTTGACACGCCGTGGGAGGTATCTGACGATGCGGGTTACATCAGCGACGGAGAAATCTACATCGCCGTGACGTTCAGTGATGATGGGAAGCCGTTGAAGGTCAGCGGATTGAATACAGGCGATGAGGATGCCATTTCCGATGCGCATTTCTATTTCTATGACACCTTCGGCAATTATATCACCACAGGCGAGATAACGCCAGGCAACAACAACATCACCAAAGATGATGATGATAATGACAGGACATTAGTCGTCCTGACCGGTATCACCGACCCGTCGGTTCCAAAATACATCCTTACGGTACTCAACGAGCCCGAAGGTTTCAATGACAGCAATTTCAAACAGAACCTTGACGATATACAGACTATGATGTCAACAGGATACAGTTCGGGTATCTACCAGAGCGACATCAACGCCGGCGCGTCCAATTATATCATGAGCACCTCGACATATCCACACACGGATGGCTCAGCGTATGATTTCGCCACATATCTCACCAAAGATGACTTCAATAAAATAACCGACATATTTGATATATCCTCGACTGATGACGACGCTAACGTCCTGACAATTCCTGTGGAACGCTTAGCCGCAAAGGTAACGGTGAAACTTAGTGATGACCTGTCGTCAACATCAATAACAACCAAAGAGACAGTGGATGATGTGGAAACAATCGGAACAGCCGATGCATACAGCATTAGTGGAGGAACTGACGAATACATTGAGTTAAAAGGATGGAAGTTGAATGCCATATCGAGGGAGACATATATGTTCAAGAACATAGGATCAGACTGGGATGACAGCAATCCATGGAATGGTTGGAAGGACACTGATGGGCTTCGTTGTCATTGGGCGATGTCTCCCAACTATGGCGACGAGTATGCCGAATATCCAGAGTCCAATTATAACAAAGCACAGAGTAGGTATCAAACAGAAGAAAACGAGACAAGCACCAGTTCATCACAGTGGCTGAACCAATATCTGCGGTATGTCAGTCTTAGTGATGATGGAAACGGACTGACCACAAGCGGCAGTGATGACTACTGTGCGGAGAACACCAATACGGCCGACGTATTAGACGATGCCGATGGAGAGCTTATCCACCCAAGTGCTATCACCAGCGTGATTGTCAAGGCGAGGGCGTGGAAAGAAGATAGTGAAAACACTGGACAATACCTCCCCGATGAGAGTGCCGGTACGGATGGCTATATGTACTACAACATCCCTATCATGCATAAGAACGGGACAGAAGCCCCTGACTGGGAGTACGGAGTGGTGCGCAACCACCGCTATACCATCAAGATAACCGGAATAGAAGGGAAGGGAACAGGTATCGACAATCTCGGATATGTCATTGTGCCAATAGACGGCAATCTCTACTTCACCGCCGCGAGTCTGAAGTGGAGTGTTGACGTTGAGGAGGTGTCATACAAGGATGAGACAATAGATGTGAACTGAAAACAAAGGATAGAAAAAACATACCACTATGAATATAAAGTCAAAACTTAGGATGGCAGCGACGAGTCTGCTGATGTCCGTTACGTGCTGCATTCTTGTGTGCGGCTGCGACAGTGCAATCTATGATGGCGAGGGCGACTGCGACGTGCACTACAAGGTGCGTTTCCGTGACAACTACAACATGAAGTATGCCGATGCCTTTGCCCACGAGGTGAGCAGCATGACCCTCTACCTCATTGACGAGAAGGGCGAGGTAGTGTGGAAGAACACCGATGCGGGCGGAGCGCTTGCCGAGGACGGTTATGCCATGGACGTTGACGTTGAGGAAGGCACGTACAGTCTGTTGGCCTGGGGCGGCACCACCGACAAGGGATCGTTTACTATCGCCAACTCCGTTTTCGGCACAGAACTGACATGTACCCTCAACCGACAATATGACACCAAGCGGAATGCCCTCGTGTACAGCGACCTTGACGGCTTGTTTCACGGCTATGCGGCGGATGTGGAGTTTCCCAACACCCCCGGCACCTACTACTACACCCTGCCGTTGGTGAAGAACACCAACGAGGTCACCGTTGTTTTGCAGCAGCTCACGGGCGAGATGCTCGACGCCAACAAGTTCACGTTCTCCATCACCGCCGCCAACGGCAAGATGGACTGGGACAACAGTCTGTTGCCCGACGAGACGATTACCTACTATGCGTGGAACGTGGCGCAGGGCGATGCCGACCTCGACTGGGACTTCTCCACAGAGCCCGACGAGGCGACAGAGAATGACGAGTCAGAGAGCGGCGCCGGCACGGAGGCTGATAGCAGCATAGATAGCAACATAGACAGTGGCGCCGAGGCTGGCAATGCCACAGATAGCGGCACTGACACCCCGGCAGCACTGAAGGCGACACGCACGAGTTACCCATCGGCACTTGCCCAGATCACGGTAGGGCGTTTAGTGAAGGGACAGGATACCCGGTTGACGGTTACGAATACGGAGACGGGAGAGACGGTGTTCTCGATACCGTTGATTGATTATGTTCTTATGCTTAAGGACCTCACCAATCCAGACATGGACGACCAGGAGTTTCTTGACCGTCAGGACAGTTATGAGATGACCTTTTTCTTAGACGAGGGCTACCGTTGGATGAAGACATTCATCTATATCAACTCGTGGGTAATCGTGCTTCAGGATTCCGTACTCAACTAATGTAATTTTGGGAGGACACAATATGGTCAACAATACCATTCTCTATATTTCCAATTTGACAGGAATTACGAAAACTCACCAGACTGATAAGGCACTGAGCTCTTTGCCAACGGCACTGAGCTCCTTGCCAATGTCAATAGAGACATCGCCGACAGTGATGCGGCGATTGACGAAGTTGCCTGCCACGCTGCTTACAGTGCTGGTAGTCATGGTGGCGTTCACGTTAGCCTCCTGTTCGTGGAGCGATGAATACGACGACGAGGCGCAGGATGTGGCGTCGAACCTGAACTTCAGCATATCCACGCGAGCCAGTGCAAACGGTGAGGAGGGCAGCAGTGCGGAGAACCAGATCAACGACTACAAGATATATTTCTTCAAAGGTTCAGACAACACATATATCGCCACGTTTGAGCCTAAGAAGTTCTATGCCGATGATGAAGGGAACACATCTTATACCGTAGTGGGAACGGTGGAGGCTGATGTGGTAACAGAACTGAACGGATTGACATCAGATGGAGGCTACAAGATAGTGGTCCTTGCCAACTGGGGAGACAACTACCCTTCGGATGACGATTTCACAGCAGGCACGACTACCATAGACGACCTCTGCAATGGGGAAGTAGGAAACAGTCCAGCAAGTGAACAAGGCAAATACACATATCCGGAATTCAGTACGGATGGATCTTTGGAGGCCTTTGTGTCGGATCCGTCAATTCCGTTTTTTGGAGTAAAGAAATACACGACGACACTGACGAACAGCAGTATTACGGAGCTGTCAGGCCAGGTGGACTTGTTGCGCGCCATGGCGAAGGTGGAGGTGATAGGTATCTCCACACTAAACACCACCCGCAGTCTCACAGAATTGGACACCTATATCAAGTCAGCAAGGATAGTATATTGCAACAAGACAGGCTATTGCGCTCCAGTGGAGGAAAAAGCAGCTACAAGTTCAGATGAGCCAAACAGATACACTGCGACAGCCACTGAATATGCCTTACATCTTACAGGAGCGAGCAATACAAATGATGACCAAACAGGCGAGCCTTCCATTCCGATGTATTGTGAGGACATCGGAGATGAAGATAATCCGGGCACATGGGTGGCCTACGTACCGGAGTACGACAACAGTAAGTGTGAGGATGGAGAGGAGTGTTATATCGAGTTGACATTAGGGTGCGAGGATGATTATTATGATGAAAATCTTGCAAGATACCCAATCACAATAGCTTTCTCATCGTATGATGCTGGAAGTGTTTCGGAAGAAGGCGGTTTTGATGTAAAGCGCAACAACCTGTACCGTTTCACGGTAACAGACTTGCCTACGGCGGAAGCGTTAATGGCGAGTGACAACGTTGGTTGGGGCTGGTTTGTAAAGAAGAAATAAAATTCTTTTGTTCAGGTTATATTGTTTTTTGTGTTCATAACAACATAACCGGTGAGGGCTGCACTTTCCCCAAGAAGTCAGCCCCCTTTTTTTTTGAGTTGAAGCCCCACGTCTCCCTCCCCCTTAGGGAGGGAGACGTGGGTGTCATCGGTCTCTGTTTGGCCTCAGCAAGCTGGGCCCCTACACGTGGTAGAAGAAGGATGAAATTAAAATGATAAATGATAAATGAAGAATGATAAATGATAAATGATAAATGAAGAATGAAAAATGAAAAATGAAGAATGATAAATGATAAATGAAAAATGAAGAATGAAAATGAAAAAATTGGAAATTATCTGATTTCGATTTCGCAAAATTATTATATCTTTGCAACATAATTAATAGAAACAAAACCTTATAAGCTATGAGTGAGAAGAAAGAAAAAAAATGGAGCGAAATGACCTACGAGGAAAAAAGAGCATTATTGCCTAAAAACCTTAGTAAGATTGGCGAATTCATGCTCTCAGGTGAAAGTTATCTCGAAATTGTGGACATGGAGGCAGTAATGGAATGAGACTTTACCTTGACACAAATATTGCAATTTTCTTTTTGTCAAGAGATCAAGCAAAAATACTTTTTTCAATTAAAAAGCCCCAAAAGTCGGAGTTGAACTTTTGGGGCACACCCTCATAACTTCTATTTCTAACTAATGGTGATTTTTGCCGTTATTCGGTTGTTTCTTGCTGTTGTTTCGGGCCTCTTGGACCTTGGGGGCGTTCTGGGCGTTTTGATTTCAGTTCCTGGAATTTCTGGTACTGTTCATCTGTGAGGATAGCCTTTATTTTCTCGTCTATCTCAGCCCGCTTAGCCTCTATCTCAGCCCGCTTAGCCTCCATTTCAGCTTTTTTAGCCTCCATTTCCTCTTGAGTTGGCTTACTGCAGTTACACTGCGGAGCCGCATTATCATCAGTAGTTTGAGCACACGCACACTGCGGAGCATCGTTACCATCAGGATTAGGCATAGCGCAAGCACAAGGAGGAGCTACATTCTCACCGTCCTGTGGGCCATTCTCACCCATTTCGCCTTTCGGTCCTCTTGGACCTCTTGGACCCTGTGGGCCTCTTGGTCCTCTTGGGCCGCCGCCCATATCCTGCGACATCATTTCAGACATTACCTCCTTGAACTGCGCCGCCTGCGAGTCGTCCAGTCCGAGTTCAGAAATCATTTGTTCTATACGCTGAGATGCGTCCGGTTTTCCCTTTTGCTGGTTCTGGTCCTGTGCCATGCCAGTTGCTGAGAACAACAATATTGCTGTTGCCAAACTGAAAATTTTCTTTTTCATAATCCTATATTTTTTGTCGTTATACAACATTATGACGTTATTTTCTGACAAAAGTTTAATCATTTAGCGATATAAATATACGAAATGTAAATGTAAATAGACAAAATGCCGTTATTTTACTATTTCGGATTTTACGAATTAACAATTACTAAAAGAGGCGTTTCAAAGAAAACCCCGAAAAGCAAGGATGCCTTTCGGGGAGCAAATAATCTTCATGAAACGCTTAAATGCATTGAATGCCTCACGGCATCAATTTCTGATATTTTTTGTATTGTTTCTTATTGAGTATTTTCTTTACTTTCTTGTCAACTTCCTTTCTCTTGTCCTTCAAGTCCTCCTGTTTGCCCGGTTTGCCTTGTGGACCGCCCTTGCCAGGTTCCAGTTCTCTCATTGCATCGCGGAACTTCACCGCTTGGCTCTTGTCCAAATCGAGTTCACGTATCATCTGTTCAATAGCGGGCTGCTGTTTCTGTCCCCCTTTGGCTGGTCTCCCTTTGGGACCTTGGGCCATACCTATTGCCGAGAACAACAAGATAGCCACGGCCAAACTGAAAAATTTCTTCATAATCCAATTTTTTACATTATACATATT
>JAJPZD010000273.1 GCA_021204605.1 Prevotella sp. | reverse complement strand
ATTGGAGTTGATACTGGTGAAGGACTCGGAGGAAGTGCGGATTATTCTGTTATTGAAGTTTTGAATGATGATGGTTTTCAATGCGCGGAATGGAGAAGTAACAGAGTCAAGCCCTATGAATTTGCGGAACTAGTTTACAGTATGGCTCTCTGGTACAATAAAGGCTTGCTTGTTATTGAAAAAGCCAGTGCAGGACATACTGTTGTAGATAAAATAAAGCATGATTACAAATACATTAATATGTATAAATTTAAGAGTTATGACCAGAAATCAGGCAAAAGTCGGCGTAAAGTTGGATGGGAAACGACAGCGAAAAGCAAGCCCATTATGATATCTGATATGCAGGAAATGTTTGAGACTGGACAATGTTTAGTAAATTCAAAAGATTTACTCAATGAAATGAAACTATTTGAACTTGTAGACAATGGCAAAATGCAAGCTGCATCAGGTCATGATGATACTGTGATGGCTTTTGCTATGGCACTACAGGGAATTAAGAGCAGACAATATTATTATGATGTCGGTCAATAATAGTCTGCTATAGATTAACCCCATTTTTATATGGGAGATAGGAGAATAATAATTCATGATTAATTCAAGTATAGAAGTTGATATTGATAGAAGTGAACCTGGCTTAATGTGGTTTATAAATCAGATTGGCAGTTCTGAACATATATACAGACAAGCACAGGTTAAAAAGATTCATAACCATCTTTTAAGGCAACATAAGGTTCTGGAACGTGAAAGTAATCAGTATAATTTTAAAGGCAAGGTATTTAAGCCAGCTGCAATTCTTTTACAGGGAATGAAAACAGTTGTTGCTTTTCATACTGCTTTTCTTGTCGGCAATCCTGTTTCAATCACTGGAACTCCTAACGCTGTAGGACTGATGAACAGATACTACAGAAAAGGATTGTACGCAAAAGTAGACTGGAAGATTCTTAATGATATTATCACATATGGCAATGCGTTTGAATATGTCTATCTGGATGAAAACGGCGTAATTAAATCTAAAGTTTTCCGCAATACTGACGCTTACCCCATTTACGATGATAATTATGAATATCGTTATTTTGTGGAATATTGGAAGAACAAAGCTGACGGAAACCGCCACTATGTTATTTATTATCCAGACCATGTAGATACTTATGTAAACTACAAATTGATTGATAGCAAGCCCAATTTGACAGGACTTCCGATTCATTATGTTGCTATGGATAAGTCTTTATATGACCAATTCGGAGACAGTATGTTGCTTGACCTTATCCCCATTCAGGACAAAGTTGAAGGACTACTTTCAAAACTGGATGATGCAGTAACCACACTCAGCTTGAACCCCATTGGCGTTTTATCTGGTGCTAAAATCGGTGAACAGGATATGATTGATTCCAATATTGCAGGAGCGGTTCTTAATCTTGAAGAAGGTGGAGAATTTAACTATGCTAATGCGGAAATGGATTATAATTGCATTAAATACGAGTTAGACCAATTATATCAACAGTTCAATCTTGTGGCTGCAATTCCTTCATCTATGTTAGGGCAATCCAATATTGCAAACGTGAGCGAAAACACGACAAGCATTATCTATCAGCTGACAGAAAACAAAGGCAAGCAGAACATGAACTCACTGTTGGAAGGATTCTACCAGAGATGGCAACTTATGAGAAAGTTAATGAAAATAAACGGCGATGTAATGACAGATGATGATTTTGAATCACTGGATGTATCATTTAATACAAATAAACCTGTAGATACTAAGAACAACATGGAGAATATGCAGATTCAAGCGGAGTTGGGCGCGATTAGCAAGAGAACCATCATGGAACAGTCACCATATACGACAGATACAGCGCAGGAACTTGAAAGGCTACAAGCGGAAAATGGTGTATCTGATGTATTTGCAGATGATGAAGAATAGATATTTTCATGTTGTTATAAATAATTTATTAATTTTTTATAAAATAAAAATTAAGAATTAATAAATGAATATTATGAGTGTTCAATAAAAAATAAAGAAATTATAAAATTTGACCATAAAAGTTAAATTTTAACTCAAAATGACCAAAAGGCACTTGGAAAATAGATAAAATATGCACAATAAATAAGAAAATATGATACATATATTTGTGCAATATTAACCATACAATTTTGTACGCATATGAAGGACATTATCACAGACCGCCTAACCATGTGGCAATATCCGCGTATATGTGGATATGGAACCAAACATTCAAATTACACACCAAAATGTATAATATTCATTAATAATGTATATTTATGCAGATATGGATTGAATAAAATGTTTGTTTTATTGTCATATTTGCTTAATTTTTCACCATTATACGCACAGATGTATACAGATTTCGCTTGCATAATTGAATAATAACCCCATCTTCACCAGAGAAAAGCCAGAAATTTTTACATCTTCTGCGTGATGCGCAAAGATAACCCCCATATCAGACAGATACAGCCGGAGAAAATCAACCTCATATTCGGCAGCGGATAGAGAGGAAACATAACCCCATCTTTTAAACTGATGCCAGTGAGAATTTATCCCCTTTTTTTTATTTATAAAAAAGTGAAAATATTTACCCCATTTTGCCAGGATGTAGAAGAATTTTCTCTGTTGGTTTTTTATTTTTATGTCGTTATTTGTGTTCTGGACGGACAGACAAAAATATTAATGGGTACTATCTCTTAATAAACATTTATTAGAAGATAGTACCCAAAAACAATGAAGTGCGCTGCACCAAAAGAAATTGATATAGAAATCTATTTGTTCTATCAAATCTCTGCAATCAAGATTTAAAATTCTATCAAAACTAATGTTGAAGAAAATCTATCAAATCTGCTTGACATATCCTTGAAACGGTGATATATTAACACTATCAAATCAAATGTTCGTTAGTTTTAATAGAAAACGGACGGAAAAGAGGTAGAATATGTTTTACGGATATTGCAGAATTTCAAGAAAATCTCAGCGCATTGAAAGACAGATTGAAAACATTAGCAAGGCTTATCCTGATGCGGTTATCTATAAAGAAGCCTTTACAGGTACCAAGATTGAAGGTAGAAAAGAGTTTGAAAAACTGATGAAGCGCGTCAAGACTGGCGACACAATTATTTTTGATTCTGTATCTCGTATGAGCAGAAATGCAGAAGAAGGAACAGCGCAGTATTTTGAACTGTACAACAAAGGCGTGAATCTGGTTTTTCTCAAAGAGCCATATATTAACACAGAGACTTATAGTAAGAGCCAGTCAGACAAGATTAAACTTCTCGGAACTGATGAAGATATTCTTCTGGATGCAATCAACAGATATCTGCACAAACTAGCAGAGAGACAGATTAAAATAGCTTTTGAACAGGCACAGAAGGAAGTTGACGACTTGCACCAGAGAACCAAAGAGGGAATCAGAGAAGCCAAGAGACAAGGTAAAGCTGTAGGCGGTGCAGCGCATACAAGCAAAACTTTGAATATCAAAGGCAAGGAAGAGAAGAAAGCGCAGATTCGTAAAAAGTCAAAGAGTTTTGACGGTACGATGACAGACAAAGACCTGATGAAAGTTATCGGCATAGCAAACAACACGTATTACAAATATAAAGCGGAAGTTGCCAAAGAGATAGCACAAGAGAACAACTAGCAGCTAGTTTCACATAGATAAAGAAAAGTCTGGACACATCGCCCAGGCTTTTTCTCTTGGCTTATTCGTTTGTATGGTTGATACTTCTGCATCTGGCGCGTTTAAAAATCGCCTATTCGGTTATTATATGACGGACGGTTAAATATATGCCATATTCGGCAAATTTTGACAGAAAATTATTGCAATCTGCTTTTAATGGTGCCAGTCAGCTTTTAATCGGTCACTTTAACACATTAAATCAATAAACTACGTTTCCTCTGGCCTGTTCCGGCTGATGTCCTGCTATACTTTAACCTTGGCTGCTTTGTCGTCCTCGTCTGGCAGATATTCTATAATGTCGCCAGGTTGACAGCTTAAAACCTGACATATCCTATTTATAGTGTAAATGCTCACCTGTTCGCCGTGTCTGATTTTCTGCATCTGGTCGCGACTGATTAGCTTTTCTTTATCTATTCTATAAGTAGAAAAGCCATTTTCCTTTAATCGCTGTAAAATGCCGTCTTTACATCTAATCACGATTAAAACCACCTTTCCAAACATATTTGATATCATTATATCAAGGATATATCCTTATAACAAGTGTATATTTTGCACAAAAAGGTAATTAAATCTTTGTGCAAAATTTAGCATTGATATATCCTTGAGACAAGTATATACTATCCTTAAAACAAGGTCATATAAAAGCCATCTGAAATGTTTTGAGACTGACAGACGGCACCAATCAAAAGAAAGGAAATGGTGATTTAAAATGTTGAAAGGTTATGTTACAAATCTCGGACGGTACAATGAAGGTTATCTGATTGGCAAGTGGGTTTCTTTTCCTATCAGTGATGCAGAGTTTAACAAGGCTCTTAAAAGTATCGGAGTTAGTGAGCAGCCAAGTGTTGACGGCATGATTTATGATGAATATTTCATCACAGACTATGAAACTGATATCAAGGGTTTTGACCTTGGAGAGTATGAGGACTTGGAGACATTAAACGCAGTTGCGGAGATTTTTGACAACCTGGACGAGTACGAGCAAGAAGCATTTCAGGCAATGCTTGAAGATGGCTATGACAGGTTTGACGCGATTGAAAAGGTGCGTAATGGTGAGTATGTGTTTTACGCTGACTGTCAGGATATGGAAGCTGTAGCAATGGAATATTGCGACAGCTGCGGAGTCCTTGACAATGTTCCTGCAATCCTGCAAAACTATTTTGATTTTTCTGCGTATGGTCGTGATATGGCGTTAGAAGGAAACTTCGTTTTCATTGACGGCGACTGCGTAGAGATTCTTTAGAATGGGGGCGCGGTCGTATGATGACAGAGAAAGAGATTTATAGTTGGTTGGCAGAACACAACAACATGAAGTATAGGCGCGATTACATCGAGAGAGGGAACAGAACATTACATATCTGCCGATATGAAAACGGCGATGTGTACGAGCATCAGGAAGTTTACACCGACATTTTCCATAAATCATCTGAAACATTGCTCAATCATGTTACAGTTGATAGAGCAAACTGGATTTATCACAATTTCGGATGGAAAAGAGAGGTGGCGACAGTATGACAGATATAATTTTTGTTATCCAGTGCGACAGATGCAGACGGCAGCAGGAAGTTACAGCCAGAGCAGACACATCATTGACAATGGTTCTGCGGTCTGTGATGAGTTGGTATCAATCAGATATGATTCTGACAATCACAAACACAGAGACACACGAGAGCAAAAAATTTTTGATAGCTGATTTCAAATAGCATTTACATATTTACCGAAAAAAAAGAAAGTGTTTTGACTTTCTTTTTTTTTATGCGTTTTTTTGGTCTGTGTGGCGTTTCTGCGCACTGACTGTTTACACTCTGGTTTTTATCCGTCAAATATCTGAAAAGCGTTTACAATGGCGTTTAATGGCGTTTACGGCGACAGAGAGCGACAACAGGACAGAAGCAGAACAGAAGCCGGAGAAACACAGACGGACGGACACAGACGGCGACAGACAGTGAAACGGACAGACGGACGGAAAAGCAGCGACAGACAGACGGCGACAAAAGAAACGGACGGACGACAGACAGACGGACAGAAGGACAGACACAGCGACAGAGACAAGGACAGCGCGAGGAACAAAGCGACAGACGACAGAACGACACAGAGAGCGACAGAGAGCGAAACGGACAGAAGGACAGACGACAACACACAGGAAGATTAAAACGGCGTGTAAGGCGTTTAATTTGGCTTGTACGGCGTTTTGTGATAAATGGCGTGTTATCGTGCGAGTGATACAAGAAACGGCGTTTAAACGGCGTCAGAGCGATTATAAAGGGAATACAGACAGTGACAGGAAGAAAGACAGTTTAATATATCTGTCTGTGTGTGTCTGGTGCCAGGACGGACAAAAGCAGTATATCAGGCAGTACAGACGCGATAGAGACATTTATATTTATACATGATGGATTGAATCAATGTAAAATGGCTTATAACGCGCCAGAAACGATTTTAAAGCGTTTTAGATGTTTTAATGATAAATAAATCATGTAAAAGACAAAAGCCGTTAAAACGGCGTTTAAGGGCGTTTAAGGCTATAGTAATATTTTTACTAATGTCTTTCGGAGACGGACAAAAAATCATCACAGACGAAAAAAGAACATATGTTCGACCCCATATTTTTTTCTCAACCACCATGAAACCTGTTTTTTTTCCACAGAAAATTTTTAGGAGGATTATGAACGATAACTATTTATACTCATACGCGCAAGCCCTGTATAATGACTTGGGCTATTACGACTATATTTTAGCAGTATACCCTAAAAGATTTCCCCATCAGAGGTTAAAAAGGACAATCTTTGGGAGAAATATAGACACATCTTTTATTTACTGCGCTGGCAAGGTAGCAGGCAGAGATGTTCTTTTCGGAGTAGACATAGACGGAAGAGTTACGGAAGAAAAGATAGCAGAAGCAGTTAAAAAGAAACTGCATAGAAACGATTGCTTTATTAGCGTGAAAATCCTTGAACCAAAGGATTTTGAAACAGTGAAACATTTTAACGATTAAATACGAAAATAACAGGAGGGATAGATAATGCTTAATCTTGAACGACTTCAATTATATATGAACAACAAGCCATATTTTGACAATACAACTTTAACAAATCTTCTTGCAGAAAATGGACTGGATGCAGTTGATGAATACGATAAAACCAATGACCAGATACCTATGTTGGAAACAATGTATGATATTTTCGAAGCACTTTCAAACGACATTGAGACATATCAGAAAATTGAAACTGAATTTGTAACAGTATCGGCAGCTTACGCCAATCTTGAAAGCAGAATGGAAAAATTAAAGAAAAAGATTGATGATTTGAAGGTTGAAAATGGAACTGCAAGCAAAATTACAGGTTATATGTTCTATAACACTACTATCTAAGGAGGAATAACAATGTTAAATGATAATGTATATCATTACAATCCGAATATCCCATTAGCATCTGTTTTCAAGCGTGTTATGGGTGCAGAAGGTAAAGTAATGAGAACTCTTTACGGAAATGAAAAAGTTAAATGTTTTTTCCGTAAGCAGAGTGACGGCGTTAGCAGTACAGATTATATGATTATGTATTATCCGTCTGGTTCACCTGTTTCACCTGGAACACTTCTTGTATACAAAAACAAAATTTTCCTTACTCTGAATCAGGAAACCACAGAGAACAGGATTTATTATAAATCTGCGATTGTTCGTACTAATGGCATTTTGACAACTAATACATTGTCTGTACTGGATTTGCCGTTTTACGGCGATACACTCAGTCTTGCCAGTGCCAATGATGAATCATATTATAATATCCTAAACGGAAGATTACAGATTAAAACTCAGGATTGTGAAAAATCCAGAGCATTAAGCGTGAGTGACAAGTTTAATGTTTGGGGGCGTACATTCCGTATAGATAATATTTATTATACAGATGGGATTGCATATATTGTCCTTTCAGTAGTGGAAGATGAAATTTTAACACTTGAATACACAGTACAATTATCAGACCTTTCATTTACAAGTGTTGTTGTCGGACAGACAGACAAGATAGAAGCAAAATGTTTTGTTAATGATATTGAACTGGATGCTTCAGTTATTTATGGTTCCAGTGATACTTCTGTAGCCACAATAGACGATGAAGGAAACATTGTCTATGTTGGTGCCGGAGAAGTGTATTTCAATGCTTGTTGGGTAGAACAGGATATTGAGGTAAATACACCAACAGTTACTTGCTTTGATGCAGAAGAAGATGTTTATAATCTCAGTGTAGCCACAGTTGGAGAAATTTATTATGGTTTTAAAGAAAACATAGAATATGCAGTAACCAAGAATGGAGAAATTGTAAGTGATATTCCAATCACATTTAGTGTAGAATTTGCGGACAGTTCTGTTTCTGGCGACAAAGTTTTAATCACTGATTATGGTTCATACATTCAAATTCTGGTTGATGATGACAGATTGGTAAACAAAACATTTACTTTAATTGCTCAAAATGATGAATATGGATTATATTCTTCTCAGGATATTTTAATTCGAGGATTTTTCTGATAATTGACGATAATTTAATTTAAACCAAAGAGAAAAATAATGGGTGATTTTTCTTAATGAATATATATAGGTTTTAGTAACCTTTGTTCCTTGTTGGTTTAAAAGATTGATTTTGAGTTTGATTTTCAATGATTTGAAAATCAAAATCAAACTTACTTATAATACGTTAATAAATATCTTTCTTATAATAAATATCTGACAAGTATTATAAGTAAGTATC
>JAJPZD010000270.1:9007-30911 GCA_021204605.1 Prevotella sp. | reverse complement strand
GCCATAATCTTATAGAATTATAATTATGTGTTTTATTAAGAATCATACACAGTCAACTTACTTAACAGTAGAGGCTTGGAGCACAGCCGAAAGCGAACGCCAAAACGACAACGAGGAAACCAAGCATTAAAAGCGTAGTGTAAATAAGTCCAATGACCTTCCAACGGCAGAACCATATCTTTCCGTTCCAACCGAAAGTCTGCATTGCGCTCCAGAAACCATGAGAGAGGTGAAACCAGATGGCAACAATCCAGATGATATAAAGCACTACAAAGACTGGATTTGAGAATGTTTCTATGATGTAAGAGAATCCATCTGTCGGAAAATACATAGCTACCCTGCCTGTAAGTTCTGCAAACATCATGTTGTACCAGAAATTGAATAAGTGGAGAATAAACCCTAATAAGATTATCAATCCCAAGACGAGCATATTCTGGGAAGCCCACTCCACCTTTTTGGGACGTGTAGTGATGGCATACCTCTCGTTGCCCCTTGCACGACGATTCTGGATTGTCAGAATGAATGCGTAAACGATGTGGATTACCATAAGTGCAGCAAGAACGAGTGTACCAACCAATGCGTACCAGTTGGCACCAAGAAACTCACAAATGGCATTGTAAGCTTTTCCTGAGAAAAGAGCTACGATGTTCATTGACAAGTGGAACGTCAAGAACAGGACAAGCGCAACACCAGTGACCGACATCACGACCTTCCTTCCAATAGATGAATTAAATAACCACATAAATGATTTTAAATTTAGTATTCAATTGTTTATTTGTATTTTCACTAACACCTAACTTACTTTTACCTATTTTTGTCGCCAACATTATACCTAAAAGGTATAAATGCTTTTATAGGGGCTGCAAATATACTTTATTTTGGTGATAAATCAAAGTATTTTGTTAAAATACAACTTTATTTCTTACTTTTGCAACATATTTTGCTCATAGGAAAATAGATTTGAGATGCTTCTAAAATACGATGTCATTGTGATAGGCGGCGGGCATGCCGGTTGTGAGGCAGCTACAGCCTCCGCCAACATGGGCGCACACACATGCCTCGTCACCATGGACATGAACAAGATAGCACAGATGAGCTGCAACCCCGCAGTAGGTGGAATAGCAAAAGGACAAATCGTAAGGGAAATAGACGCTCTCGGAGGGCAGATGGCCTTGGTCACAGACGCCACAGCAATACAATTCAGAATGTTGAATCGCTCCAAAGGCCCTGCTGTATGGAGCCCACGCGCTCAATGCGACCGCGAGAAATTCATCTGGCAATGGCGGACAACTTTAGACAACACACCAAACCTTGACATCTGGCAAGACCAGGTCCGAGAACTCTTAGTGGAAAATAATGAGGCCGCAGGCGTGCTTACAATATGGGGCGTAGAGCTCAGGGCCAAGTGTGTTATCATCACTGCCGGTACTTTCCTCAACGGTATTCTTCATATCGGGCGTTGCAAATTGCCCGGTGGACGTATCTCAGAGCCTGCGGTAGAACATCTCACTGAGAGCATCACACGATTTGGAATAAAATCAGCAAGGATGAAAACGGGAACGCCAGTCCGTATCGACAAACGCTCTGTTCATTTTGAGGATATGGAAATACAACAGGGTGAATCCGATTTTCACCAATTCAGTTTCATGGGAAACCACCGCACACTCAAACAACAGCCTTGCTGGACATGCTACACCAACCCAGAAGTGCACAAAACTCTAATGAGTGGCATCGCAGACTCTCCATTATACAACGGACAGATACAAAGCATCGGACCCAGATACTGCCCGTCTATTGAGACTAAATTGACCACTTTCCCACAAAAGGAGCAACATCCGCTTTTCTTGGAACCGGAAGGCGAGACAACAAATGAGATGTATCTTAATGGCTTCTCCTCAAGTATGCCTATTGACATTCAACTTAGTGCGATAAGAAAAATACCCGCTCTGCGTGAAGCGAAAATCTACCGGCCTGGATATGCTATTGAATATGACTTCTTCGACCCTACACAACTGGAACATTCGTTGGAATCGAAAATTATAAAAGGCTTGTTCTTTGCTGGTCAGATGAATGGAACTACCGGCTACGAGGAAGCCGCCGGACAGGGAACAGTGGCCGGCATAAACGCCGCCTTACGATGTGGAGGCAGTGAGCCGTTCACGTTGCACAGGGATGAATCGTATATCGGCGTACTTATTGACGACTTAGTAACAAAAGGTGTGGATGAACCATACCGTATGTTCACAAGTCGCGCAGAATATAGGATACTGCTACGGCAGGACAATGCCGATGCCCGCCTTACAGAAAGAGCCTATAAGTTAGGCATAGCAACACGCGACCGCTACGACTGGTGGTTGGAGAAAAAAGAGGCAGTGGAAAGAATTATTAATTTCTGCCATACGACTTCGGTAAAACCGAAAGAAATAAATTCTACCCTTGAATCTTTGGGCACTGCGACATTGCGTGAGGGCTGCAAAATAGCAGACCTCGTAGCCCGCCCACAAATAACACTGGAAAATATCTCTGATTCGATTTTAGACCTGAAACAAATTCTCAATTCACCGCAAAATAGGAAAGAGGAAATTGCAGAGGCTGCCGAGATTAGTATGAAATACAAAGGCTATATCGAGCGTGAGAAAATTATAGCAGACAAGATGCACCGATTGGAAAATATAAAAATAAGGGGACATTTCAATTATCCTGAAATGAAACAACTATCGACAGAGGCTCGACAGAAACTCACGAAAATAGACCCCGAAACACTCGCACAAGCAAGCCGGATACCTGGTGTCTCACCAAGCGACATAAACATAATGCTTGTGCTGATGAAACGATGAGATGTATATGTTTCACGTGAAACAATCAGTCTGCAGCCCGCTCCCTTTATTCGGTGAATTGCGTTGAAAACAAATAAGATACAAAAAACATCAGAAAAATAAAACGAGAATATTTGTCAGTTTACCATAAATCAAACATGAGGAATATAATTCCGATTGCTGTCAAACTACAAACAAAGTGAGATAAAATCATTAAAAATAAAAACAAATGAACAACAAAACGTTATTGGAAAATTTGAGGACTATTCCTGATTATCCACAGAAAGGCATCCTTTTTAGGGATGTCACCACGCTTTTTAAAAATCCTGATTGTCTTAGGATAATGGAAGATGAGCTGTATGAAATGTACAAAGACAAGGGCATAACCAAAATTGTGGGCATCGAGAGTCGAGGCTTTGTTATGTCATCGGCTTTGGCCATTAAATTAAACGCCGGCGTTGTGCTGTGCCGCAAACCTGGTAAACTGCCCGCAGAGACCGTCCAGGAAAGTTACAGTAAGGAATATGGCATTGACACTATAGAAATACACAGCGACTCTATCACCAGCAGCGATGTGGTATTGTTGCATGATGACCTCCTCGCCACTGGCGGCACTATGAGAGCCGCCTACAACTTAGTCAACAAGTTCCATCCCAAAAAGATATACGTCAACTTCTTGATTGAGCTTGTGAGTGAGCAACTGAACGGAAGGGCCAAATTTGACAAAGATACCGAAATCACCACTTTGATGTGCCTATAGCATATTTGTTTCACGTGAAACAGAATAGAAGAAACTTGCTTTTAAACAGCTAATTACACTGAATGACAAAAGAGGAAAACGAAAGCCGGCTTCAACGACTTAGAGGCGTGGTGAGCAACCTGCCACCTAAGCCTGGCTGCTACCAATATTTTGATAGCGAGGGTAAAGTAATTTATGTTGGGAAAGCCAAAAACCTCAAAAACCGAGTCTCTTCTTACTTTCATAAAGAAGTTGACAGGTATAAGACAAAAGTGCTGGTGAGCAAGATAATGGACATCGCTTATACTGTTGTCAATTCAGAAGAAGATGCCCTGCTGTTGGAAAACAACCTGATAAAAAAATACAAACCTAAGTATAACATCCTGCTGAAAGACGGCAAGACATACCCTTCGATTTGTATAACCAAAGAATATTTCCCCCGTATCTTCAAAACTCGAACCATAAACAGGAAATGGGGTACTTACTATGGGCCATACAGTCATCTGGGCTCCATGTATGCAGTGCTTGATCTTATCAAAAAACTGTATAAGCCCCGCACCTGCCGCTTCCCGATCACGCAAGAAGGTATAGAGCGACAGAAGTATAATCCTTGTCTGGAATACCATATACACAACTGTGGTGCTCCGTGTATCGCCAAACAGAGCCATGATGAATATCAGGAATGTATCGAACAGGCAAGAGAGATACTCAAAGGTAATACCCGTCAACTGTCAAGGGCCCTCTACTCTCAGATGCAGTCGTTTGCTGAGGAAATGAAGTTCGAAGAAGCAGAGGAGATGAAAAGAAAATACCTGCTGCTCGACAACTTCTGCTCAAAAAGTGAGGTGGTTAGTCATACTATTGACAACGTTGATGTCTTCTCTATAGCTAACGACGAGAATACAGCATACATTAATTATATGCACGTTACAAATGGCAGTATCAACCAGGCGTACACCTTTGAGTTTAAGAAAAAACTACATGAGACCGACCAGGAAATACTCCAGCTTGGCATTCTCCAGATACGTGAGAAAGTTGGCAGCAGATCACGAGAGATAATCGTGCCGGAAGAACTCGATATGCCTCTTGATGGTATTTCTTTCACAGTCCCGCAAAGAGGCGATAAGAAAAAACTGCTTGACCTCTCACAGATGAACGGCAAGCAGTATCGCTTTGACCGGCTTAAACAAGCAGAGAAATTAAACCCCGAACAGAAAAGCGTCCGCCTGATGAAAGAGATACAGAATGCTTTGAAACTGCCAAAAATACCTTACCAAATCGAGATGTTCGACAACTCCAACATCTCCGGCAGCGATGCCGTAGCCGCTTGCGTGGTGTTCAAGAAAATGAAACCAAGCAAAAAAGACTACCGCAAGTATATCATCAAAACGGTTACAGGACCAGATGACTATGCCTCTATGCAGGAGGTGGTGCGCCGACGCTACACCCGCCTGAAAGAAGAAGGGCAACCTCTGCCCGACCTTATCATTACCGACGGCGGTAAAGGACAGATGAGCGTGGTAAGGGTGGTGGTGGAAGACGAACTGCACCTCAACATCCCCATAGCCGGGTTGGCAAAAAACGACCGGCACAGAACCAACGAACTGCTGTATGGCGTTCCTCCTATGATTATCGGAATGAAACCCGAAAGTGAGCTGTTTCGGCTGCTTACTCACATGCAGGATGAAGTGCACCGCTTTGCAATATCTTTCCATAGAGATAAAAGAAGCAAAAATGCCCTTCATTCGGAGCTCGACGAAATTAAGGGAATCGGACCAAAGAGCAAACAACTCCTTTTAAAGAAACTTAAGACTGTCAAGCAAATCAAGCAAACCCAACTCCAACAGCTTATTGAGATCTTAGGCTCAAGCAAAGGGAAATTGGTTTATAACCACTTTAATCCTATTAATGCTGTTTAAACATCTAACAAATATAAATAATGAAAGCTGTAATTCAAAGAGTAAGTAATGCCTCTGTAACTGTTGACGGCAATGTAAAGTCGTCTATTGGCAAAGGGTTTCTCATACTTCTCGGCGTGGCCGACAACGACACTCTTGAAGATGTTGATTGGCTCGTGAAAAAAATTATATCACTCCGTATCTTTGACGACGAGAATGGGGTGATGAACATCCCTATCACTGATGTCGATGGCGAGATATTGGTAATCAGCCAGTTCACTTTGCTTGCTTCCTACAAAAAAGGCAACCGACCCTCTTGGATACATGCTGCCAAACATGAAATCTCAATTCCTCTTTATAATGATTTTTGTAACAAGATAAGCACTGCATTAGGCAAACAAGTAGGCACCGGCGAATTTGGTGCAGATATGAAGGTGCAACTGATTAACGATGGTCCCGTAACCATTTGCATGGATACGAAAAACAAGGAATAGATAAAATTAAACACCTCTTTATATAAACCGATTTAAACATTTCACAATGACTGAAGATATTACTCTTAGGCAAGCGCAACAACTTGTAAACCAGTGGATTAACGAGTATGGTGTACGCTATTTCAGCGAACTCACCAATATGGCGTGTCTTACCGAGGAAGTCGGGGAATTGGCAAGGATTATCGCTCGCAAATATGGAGACCAGAGTTTTAAGGAGGGTGAATCACAAGACCCCGCAGATGAAATGGCCGACGTGCTGTGGGTGCTTCTTTGCCTCGCAAACCAAATGGGCGTTGACATGACTGTTGCCCTTAAAAACAACATAGAGAAAAAAACCCATAGGGACAATGAGAGGCATAAGAACAATAAAAAACTTACAAACTGTGTTTAAAATAGTAGTGAATTAAAAACTTAAAATATGACAACAAACAATAATGAGCTCCACTGCAATTGTGGCTCCGGACATAAACACCACCATGTCCATAAAACAATGAGCAAGTACGACGAGGCCCTCTCTTTGTACGACACTGACCTTGACGATAAGATTGTTAAGGAGACGGTAACAAAACTTATAGCCGAAAAAGTTCAGGAGAATGATACTCTTGAAGTGAAGAAATTCCTTTTCGGCAGTATCGAACTGACTACCTTAAAGACCACTGACTCAGAGGAAAGCGTACTCGCATTCACGGAAAAAGTGAACAATTTCGAGGCTTCTTATCCTGATTTGCCTCACGTTGCTACTATTTGTGTCTATCCTTGTTTTGCTAAAATAGTAAGCCAGACTCTCGAAATTGAAGGTGTGGAAATAGCCTGCGTATCCGGAAGTTTCCCCTCATCACAGGCGCTGATGGAAGTTAAGGTGGCAGAGACTGCTCTTGCAATAAAAGACGGTGCTACTGAAATCGACATCGTAATGCCGGTAGGCAAATTTCTTAGCGGCGACTACCAGAGTGTGGCAGATGATATCGGTGAACTGAAAGATATTTGCAATGACGTGCCTATGAAAGTGATTTTGGAGACCGGCTGCCTGAAAACAGCTTCCAACATCAAGAAAGCATCTATCTTAGCCATGTATGCCGGGGCGGATTATATCAAGACTTCAACGGGCAAACTCGAACCGGCTGCCACTCCAGAGGCTGCCTACGTGATGTGCCAGGCAATAAAGGAATACTACGAAAAAACGGGTATCCAAATCGGTTTCAAACCGGCAGGCGGCCTCAACTCCGTGATGGACGCTCTCATCTATTATACTATAGTAAAAGAGGTATTGGGGGAAAAATGGCTCTCCAACAGGTGGCTTCGACTTGGTACCAGCCGGCTTGCCAATATGCTGCTGAGTGAAATATTAGGCGAGGAAACAAAATTTTTCTAAATCTACTTTGTCCGTTCTATCACGTAGCTTAAATAAGCGTCAAGGGCGTTTCCTAAGGTCTCGTCCTTGACATTTTCCTTTATAAAATGTTGGGCAACGCTACGGAGCTCTTGCATTCTTCTCTCCGCATATTCTATACCTCCGTTGGCTTTTGCAAAATCTACTAAATATTTGATTTCATCGGAGGTAACCGTTCGCTCTTTCACCTTTTTTGACAATGCTCTCACCGCCTCGTCGCCTGTTTTTTCCATGGCATAAATCAACGGTAAAGTGATTTTACCCTCTGCCATATCACTGCCCGTAGGCTTTCCTATATCCGTATCGTCAAAGTAATCGAATATATCATCCTTTATCTGGAATATGGTTCCTATTATAAGACCGAACTTTTTAACTTCCCCCACCCCTTGCTCTGGCATACCAGATGAAATGGCTCCCATCGCACAGCACGCCTCAAACAAGGCTGCCGTCTTCTGCCTGATAATCTGATAATAAACAGCCTCCAACCGGGTATTGTCAGCCTCGCTTGTGAGCTCCAAAATCTCGCCATCTGAAAGCATCCTGCCTAATTGACCTAACTGATTGATAATTGATACATTATGTGTCTGCGAGATATTGAGGAGAGCCGTGGAAAGGATATAATCACCTATCAAAACCGCTATTTTGTTTCCAAATAGAGAATGTACCGACGACTGGCCCCTGCGCTCATAACTCTCATCTACTACATCATCGTGTATCAAACTGGCAGTGTGCAACAATTCCAGTCCTACGGCTGCATGGAGCGTTGATTGGTTTACCGTCCCGTAATTTTTTGCAATCAGAAGTATCAGCATCGGACGCATTCGCTTTCCCACACTTCTTCGTATGCGTGAGAAAATCTCCTCTTGTATTCTCTCACTATGGGTTAGGGAATTGTTGAAGAGCGTAATAAAACTCTCCAACTCTTTCTGGATTGGACGCTTGATTATTGACAGATAATCCATTATAATGCTAATTTCATGCAAAAGTAGTGATTTTAATTGCATTGCTGCCAAATTTTTCGTATTTTTACAACTAAAAAACAATAACATGAACAAACTTTTCCTATTAGATGCCTACGCATTGATTTACCGCTCGTATTACGCTTTTATCAATTCTCCAAGAATCAACTCCAAAGGACTGAATACATCGGCGATTATGGGCTTCTGCAATACGTTGTTTGAAGTGCTCTCAAAAGAACATCCTTCTCACATCGCTGTCGCCTTCGACCCTAAAGGCAAAACATTCAGGCACGTGGCGTATAAAGAATACAAAGCACAAAGACAAGAGGCTCCAGAGGCAATACACATAGCTGTGCCTGTCATAAAGGAAATCCTCAACGCAATGAAAATATGCTCTTTTGAGGTCGATGGCTTTGAGGCAGACGACGTAATCGGAACTATCGCTCTGAAAGCCGGCAATGCCGGTGTTCAAACGTATATGCTTACGCCTGATAAGGATTATGGCCAGTTGGTCAAGGAAAACGTATTCATGTTCCGGCCGAGACATGGAGGAGGCTACGAAACGCTCGACTCAAAAGGTGTATGCGACAAATATGGCATCTCCTCGCCTTTGCAGGTAATCGACTTGTTAGGATTGATGGGCGACGCTTCCGACAATATCCCGGGCTGCCCTGGGGTCGGAGAGAAAACAGCCATAAAGCTGATCAACCAGTTTGGCAGCATTGACAGCCTTTTGGAACGGACGTCTGAATTAAAAGGTGCATTAAAGACGAAAATAGAATCTAATGTAGAGAAAATACGTTTCTCTAAATTCTTAGCGACAATCAGAACCGACGTACCTGTGGAGCTCAATCTCGATGCGCTGAAAGTAACTGAACCAGATGCCTCCGCGCTTAGAAAAATTTTCGATGAATTGGAGTTCAAGACTTTGGCAAACAGATTTCTTAACAAACCTGAAATTAGCAAAAAAAACGTTGAACAACAACTCGATTTGTTTGCGACAGAAACGCACACTGATACGGAAGTTGAGAAAGAAAAAACTCTCAAAACGCTAAAAGACACGCCGCATACTTATAAACTCATTGATAAAGAAGAAGATATGAAAAACCTCTGTGATTTTTTCTTAACAAAGAGTTTTATAAGTTTAGATACCGAGACTACTTCCACCAACGCTATTAATGCTGAATTAGTGGGCCTGAGTTTTTCTGTTGAGGAGAGTAAGGCTTTTTATGTCCCTGTCCCACCAGATAGAAAAGAGGCACAAGAAATCGTCGATATTTTTAAACCGTTATACGAAAATCCTGAAATTCTTAAAATCGGGCAGAACATAAAATACGACATTGAGGTGCTGGCAAATTATGGCGTTCATCTCAAAGGTGAAATCTTCGATACGATGATAGCTCATTATCTCATCCAACCGGAGATCTCTCACAACATGGATTACATGGCCGAGGTTTACCTCGACTACAAAACTGTTCACATAGATGAACTGATCGGACCGAAAGGGAAAAATCAGGGAAATATGAGAGACCTGCCTCCGGAACAGGTGTATGAATATGCTGCCGAAGATGCTGATATAACTCTGAGACTCAAGAATGAGTTCGTGCCGATGCTTGAAAAAGTTGGGGTTCAACAACTCTTCCATGACATAGAAATGCCGCTTATTCCTGTTCTCGCCAAGATGGAGATGAATGGGGTGAGAATAGATACAAAATCGCTTGCCGAAACTTCACAGATACTTACTCAAAGAATGAAAACGGTAGAAAAGGAAATTTATGAAATTGCCGGCAAAACGTTCAACATCTCCTCTCCGAAACAAGTGGGCGAGGTGTTATATGTCGATATGCACATCATTGAAAAACCGAAAAAAACAAAAACAGGACAATTTAGCACGTCAGAAGAAGTGCTGAAAAGTCTGAAAAACAAAAACATAATCGTAGGGAAAATCTTAGAACACAGAGGCCTGAAAAAACTCCTCTCTACTTACATCGACAGTCTTCCTTCTCTTATAAATCCTCGTACAGGGCATATCCACACTTCTTTCAACCAAATGGTAACAGCCACAGGCAGACTCTCCTCAAGCAACCCTAACCTGCAGAACATCCCTGTCAGAGGGGAGGATGGAAAAGAAATACGCAAGGCGTTCATACCCGACGATGGCTGCCTCTTCTTCTCCGCTGACTATAGCCAGATCGAACTGCGGGTAATGGCTCACCTTAGCCGCGACGAGAATATGATAAAGGCATTCCGCGAGGGCTATGACATCCATGCAGCAACGGCCGCAAGAATAAACAAGGTGGAAATCAACAATGTTACTCGCGATATGCGCTCCAAAGCTAAAAGAGCAAATTTCGGCATTATCTACGGAATTACCGCTTTCGGACTGGCTGAACAACTCGGCATCAGCAGAAGTGAGGCCAACCAACTGATAAACCACTATTTCGCCACCTTTCCTATGGTTGAGGAATATATCCGGAATGTCACACAACAGGCAAGACAGAAGGGCTATGTAGAGACCTTCTTCCACCGACGCCGCTACCTGCCTAACATCAACTCGCGTAACGCCAATGTGCGAGGCCTTGACGAGCGCAACGCCATCAACGCTCCTATACAAGGCTCTGCGGCAGACATTATCAAAGTGGCTATGGTAAACATCCACCGGCGTTTTATGGCAGAGGGTATCAAGAGTAAGATGATATTACAAGTACACGATGAACTGAATTTCAGCGTACTGCCGGAAGAAAAAGAAAAAGTGGAAAAAATAGTACTCGAGGAAATGCAAAACGCCTACCCCCTACTCGTACCTCTCGTCGCCGACAGCGGCTGGGGGCAAAACTGGCTCGAAGCGCACTAAAACGTGCATCTTCACACCTTGTTGATTGTAAAAATATTATTTAATTTACGCATACCACTCATATTTCGGAAAATATGTGTAAGTTTGCATCCTTAACACATAATCTCTTATAAGAAATGGCATTAAAATGCGGTATAGTAGGACTGCCTAACGTGGGTAAATCCACTTTGTTCAACTGCCTGTCAAGTGCTAAAGCACAGGCAGCTAATTTCCCTTTCTGTACAATAGAACCTAATGTCGGCACTATCACGGTGCCCGACGAACGACTGACAAAGTTGGCCGAGATAGTGCATCCAGGGCGTATCGTTCCCGCTACCTGCGAGATCGTGGACATCGCAGGACTTGTGAAAGGCGCTTCTAAGGGCGAGGGATTAGGCAACAAATTCCTTGGCAACATCCGTGAGACAGATGCCATAATACACGTGCTGCGCTGCTTTGATGACGACAACATCACTCATGTTGACGGCTCTATCGACCCCATCCGCGACAAGGAAATCATAGATACCGAACTGCAACTGAAAGACTTGGAAACAATAGAATCGCGGATTGCCAAACAGCAGAAAATCGCTGCCTCTGGCAACAAGGATGCAAAGATAGAAGTAAGCGTGCTTGAGGCATATAAAGAAGTACTTGTACAGGGCAAAAACGCACGCATCGTGGAGTTCTCAAGCAAAGAGGAGCAGGCCGCGGCGCATAATCTTTTCTTATTGACAGCAAAACCCGTACTTTACGTTTGCAATGTTGACGAGGCATCGGCAAAATCAGGGAATGCCTACAGCGACAAGGTTGAGGAAGTTGCAAAGGCTGAAAAGGCTGAGGTACTCGTAATTGCTGCACGCACCGAGGAGGACATCGCAAGCCTTGACTCCTTCGAGGACAAACAGATGTTTCTTGATGAACTGGGCCTCAAAGAAAGCGGTGTCAACCGCCTGACAAAAAAAGCGTACTCCCTGCTGAACCTTGAGACGTTCATCACCGCAGGTGAAATGGAAGTCAAGGCCTGGACTTATCGCAGGGGCTGGAAAGCTCCTCAGTGTGCCGGGGTAATCCACACCGATTTTGAGAAAGGCTTCATACGCGCTGAAGTGATAAAATATGA
Organism: Prevotella sp.; assembly: GCA_021204605.1. Classification (GTDB taxonomy): domain Bacteria; phylum Bacteroidota; class Bacteroidia; order Bacteroidales; family Bacteroidaceae; genus Prevotella. The sequence goes on along the minus strand of JAJPZD010000270.1, from coordinate 18,662 downwards.
TGACTATATCAAATACGGCTCTGAAGCCGCTGTACGCGAAGCCGGCAAGTTGGCTATCGAGGGCAAGGACTATGTTGTACAAGATGGCGATATCATGCACTTCCGTTTCAATGTTTAAAAATTATGTCAACCCTTTGTTATATCCTTTGGAATCCGGACTTGGAGGCGTTCCACATCGGCAGTTTTTCGATACGTTGGTACTCACTGTGCTGGCTCATCGGCTTGGCACTTGCCTATTTCATCGTGAAATGGCTGTACAACGACCAGAAGATAAAAAAGGAGCTGTTCGACCCGTTGTTCCTCTATTGTTTCTTCGGCATAATAATAGGTTGCCGGTTGGGACATTGCCTGTTTTATGAGCCCGACTATTTCCTGTCGAGTGGCAAGCACATCATCGAGATGTTCCTGCCTATACGCTTCTTGGAAAGCGGCGGTTGGAAATTCACCGGCTACGAGGGGCTTGCCAGTCATGGCGGCACCATAGGACTTATAATAGCCCTAATCATATATGTAAGACGCAGCAAGATCAACGTGTGGAGAGTCCTCGACAACGTGGCTATCGCCACACCGGCCACATCATGTATGATAAGACTCGGCAATCTGATGAACTCAGAGATAATCGGCAAGCAGACAGATGTGCCCTGGGCATTCATTTTCGAACGCGTCGATATGCTTCCACGACATCCCGGACAGCTCTACGAGGCCATTGCCTACGCAGTCTTCTTTTTCGTGGGCTGGTATTTCTACCGCAAGAAGCCGGAGAAGGTAGGCACCGGGTTTTTCTTCGGACTGTGCCTTACACTGATTTTCACGTTCCGTTTCTTCATAGAATACACCAAAGACATACAGGAGGCGTTTGAGGCGAATATGATATTGGATATGGGACAATTGTTGAGCATCCCATTCATAATCATCGGCATTGCCTGTATGGTGGGTGGAAAATGGATGCGAAAACTTGGTACAGAGAAATAAGCCTATGCAACGACATAGACCATCGTATATTTAAAACTACAACAACAACTCGTAGTCAACAACGTCGAGCCACTGCCCGAACTTATAGCCCACCTTTTCAAAGTGAGACACTTTCTTGAAACCAAGCTTCTCGTGGAAAGCTATGCTGGCGGCATTTGTTCCCGTGATACAGGCTATCAAGGCCTTGCAGCCTCGCGAGCGACATTCCGAAATAAGCCTTTTCATCAGTTGTGTGGCTATGCCCTGATGAAGATACTCCGGTGAGATATACACCGTTGACTCGTAGGTATTGCAATAGGCGGGACGCTCTTTCCACTGGTGGACATAGCAGAAGCCGGCTATCGTGCCTTCCTTTGGAGCGACCAAAAAAGGATAGTCTAATGCTATCCACATAGCCCTTGAAAGCATTTGTTCGTCGGTCAAGGCCTCTGTCTCAAAAGATTCCACCCCATTCAAAACATAATGGTTGTAGATTTTGGCGATGTCGGGGATGTCTGATTGTGAGATTTCTCTTATCATTTTTTATAAGTTATTAATAATATAATTGCTGCATAGCTCATTCCTTGCCGGTTACTATCCTCCGGATATCGTTCAGCTTGTTGAGAGCCTCAACAGGAGTGAGGTTGTTGATGTCAAGTCCTATGATCTCGTCCCTGACCTGACAAAGCACAGGGTCGTCAAGTTGGAAAAAACTTAGCTGCACGCCATCACGACTGAGGTTGAGCTGCTCGGCAGAGGGCTTCCCCACCCCACCGGTCTGGCGGTTTTCTGCCTCAAGCTGTTTCAATATCGTATTGGCCCGCTTTACTATACTCTTTGGCATACCGGCAATCTGCGCCACGTGTATTCCGAAAGAGTGCTCCGTGCCGCCACGCTCCAATTTACGCAGGAAGATCACCTTGTTGTCTGTCTCCCGCACTGAAATGTTATAGTTTTTTATGCGGCTGAAATTCTTTTCCATCTCGTTCAACTCATGGTAGTGAGTGGCGAAAAGGGTGCGCGCCCGCGCGCTTGGACGCTCATGCAGATACTCCACGATAGCCCATGCTATGGAGATACCATCGTATGTCGAAGTGCCACGGCCAAGCTCGTCGAACAGCACCAGAGAGCGTGGCGTGACATTATTGAGAATATTCGCCGCCTCTGTCATCTCAACCATGAATGTCGACTCTCCGACGGATATGTTGTCTGACGCGCCTACACGAGTGAATATTTTGTCAACCACACCTATCCTCGCACTTTCTGCCGGGACGAAACAACCGATCTGTGAGAGCAGCACTATCAATGCCGTCTGCCTCAACAGTGCCGACTTGCCGGCCATGTTGGGGCCCGTTACGATTATTATCTGCTGCTTGCTGTCGTCGAGGTAGATGTCATTCGGGACATATCTCTCTCCCACGGGCATCTGAGTCTCTATGACGGGGTGCCTGCCCTGTTTGATGTCGATCACTATCTCGTCAGGTTCTATCTGCGGACGGATATAAGCCCGCTCTGCAGAGACTTTGGCAAAAGACAACAGGCAGTCGATTTGGCCCACTGAAACGGCGTTCTTCTGTATTGCCGGGATATCTTTTTTAATTGTCTCCACGAAACTGTTGAACAGTTTCAGCTCCAATGAAAGGATCTTGTCCTCCGCTCCGAGTATCTTCTCCTCGTATTCCTTGAGCTCCTGAGTGATATAACGCTCCGCATTGGCAAGCGTCTGCTTGCGCACCCAGTCGGCAGGCACGTTTCCCTTGTAGGTGTTCCTTACCTCCAAGTAATAGCCGAACACATTGTTGTAACCGATTTTCAAAGTAGAGATACCAGTCTTCTCTATCTCCCTCTGCTGGATTTTCAAAAGATAGTCCTTGCTGTTGTTGGCTAAGTCCCGAAGCTCATCAAGTTCACTGCTCACCCCTCTCTTTATCACCCTGCCCTTGTTCAACAATACGGGGGCATCGTTGACAATAGTAGTCTCTATGGCCTCACGAAGCTCCTCACACAGGCTTATCCCCTCCCCTATCTTGCGTATCTTCTCATCTTCGGCCTCCAAACAGGCGTGTTTTATCGGCACTAAGGCCTGCAGTGCCACCTTCAGCTGAACCACCTCACGCGGAGAGATCCGTCCGGCGGCGACTTTCGATATGATACGCTCAAGGTCACCGATAAGGCGCAACTGCTCATCGACGATTTCCTTGAAGGCAGGGTTTTTGAAAAAATATTCTACTATATTTAGACGATAGTTGATCTTGTTGGCATCCCTAAGTGGAAATGTCAGCCACATCTTAAGCATCCTGGCGCCCATTGGCGAGACGGTCTTGTCTATCACATCGAGCAGTGAGGAGCCGCCCTCCTGCATGGAATGAAGTATCTCAAGAGAATTTACAGTGAACTTGTCGAGCCTTACATACCGCTCCTCGTCAATGCGTGAGAGCGTGGTGATATGGCCTATGTTGGTATGCTGGGTCAGTTCCAAATACTGCAGGACGGCTCCTGCGGCGATCACACCGTTATGCAGGTGGTCCACACCGAAGCCCTTGAGCGACTTGACATTAAAATGCTTGAGCAGCTTCTGTGTCGCCGCCGCCTCCGTAAACACCCAGTCATCAAGCTCGAAGGTAAAAAACTTGTTGCCGAAATACCGTTCGAACTCAGTGCGCTTGCCTCGCTCAAAGAGCACTTCCTTTGGCGAGAAATTCAACAACAGCTTCTCAACATTGTCGTATGTTCCCTCACCGGTGAGAAACTCTCCCGTTGAGATGTCCAAGAAAGCCACTCCACACAACAACCTGCCAAAGTAAACAGAAGCAAGAAAATTGTTCTCCTTGTAATTCAATACGCTGTCGCTCATCGCCACTCCCGGTGTGACAAGCTCCGTGACCCCTCGCTTCACAAGTTTTTTGGTGAGTTTCGGATCTTCCAACTGGTCGCATATAGCCACACGGCGGCCCGCCCTGACGAGCTTGGGGAGATACGTGTCAAGAGCATGGTGAGGAAAGCCGGCCATCTCTATCGACATTTTCTGGGTGCCGCCATTGCTTCTGCGTGTCAGCGTAATGCCAAGAATTCTACTTGCATCAACGGCATCCTGAAGATAGGTCTCATAAAAATCACCACAACGGAACAGCAGTATCGCATCGGGATGTTTCTCCTTCAGCGAATAAAACTGTTTCATCATCGGGGTAGGTTCGTCGTCTTTCTTAGCCATTTCCGTAGTACATACTTGCCCAGACGCATTTGGTATAACACGCCGGCAAATAGTGAATGAGTTTGCAAAATTACAATTTTTTTTGAGAAAATAATCAATAAACTTGTTTTTCTGATTATTTATTTTTCACTGCCAACTCTGATACTGTTTTTTCCATTTCTCTTATCACCGCCTCCACACATTCGGCCATGTCGTCATCGCCTAACTTATCTATCTCCTTTGGCGACAGACGTCTCAGCAATCCGGCCGTCTCAGCACTCACCATCGCCATCGAAGGCAACGCCTTGTGAGCTATACGCGCTATCTCTGTGCGGTCGTTTCTTATGACAGCTTTTTGAAGCATATCAACATGACCTTCCAAGTCGCTCTTGAAACAACTCAATATCTCTCTTTCAGCTTCCTCGTCTCCATCGGCGAAAGCCGTCAACGCGGCGAAACGGTCTGTCTCAACAGCCGGCGACGAGACAGCGGCATGCCTTATCTCTACCCCCTCAACCTTTGACAACACATCTGCCAACTCCCTGATTGTAAATGGTTTAAACAAGCAGGCATCAAAACCGGAGGCCAACAGCGCAGGCTCTATGTCGCGCTCATGGGCCGTCATGCCTACCACAGTAACACCCTCGTGGTCAAACTTGCCGATAAGTTCCTTGCCACTCATGGCGGGCATCTCTATATCAGTTATCAATACGTCAAAATGTCCGCCTCTCAACATACCCAGACCCTCATCCACCTGCTGGCAGACACTAATATTCCACACTCCATCAGTCAGCCTGTGGAGCATCTCTGTAAGCAGCCTCAACTGCAACCGGTCGTCATCTATCACTAATATATCCTTCCTCTCCCCCGACAATACCACATTAGCCTCTTTGCGCCTATCCCCTTCCGGATCTTCGGCTACTTCTCTCACATCAGTCTCCTCAATGGGAATTTCCACTCTGAACACCGTTCCCTTGCCCTTCTCTGTATCTAAATATATCTGCCCGCCAAGCAGACCGACAAGCTCCTTGGTTATCGACAGCCCAAGACCAACGCCCTCTATGCCCTGCGCCCCTCGCAGACGCGTGAACGCATCATATATCCTCTCACTCTCCTCACGTGTCATCCCCTGGCCAGTGTCTGCCACGCTAAAGCCCAACGTGCCGTCTCCCACTGTAGCTGTTACCCTGACACTGCCCTCGACGGTGTATTTCAAAGCGTTGCTGACAAGGTTCTCCAATATCTGACTTATCCGCAGGGCATCACCACGGAGCATCTTATCCCCACAGCCGACAGTGTCACAAGAGAGCTCTATGCCCTTTGTCTTTGCCTGCGCAAGCAACTCATTGACACAACCGTCTATAAGGTTCCTCGCACTGAAACTCACAGGGTGCACCTCCATCTTCCCATCTTCAAGGCAGTGGTAGTCGAGCAGCTCTCCTATAAGGTGCAACAGGTGCATGGCAGAACTCTTGATACTTGAAATATAAGTAATCAACTTCGGATTCGCCGTCTGCTCCTCCATAAGTTCTGTGAAACCGGATATTGAGGCCGCAGGCGCCTTTATGTCGTGAGTGATAGTAAGCAGCAGGCGCTCCCTCTGGCGCATGATACGCTCCGTCTCTATATTCGCATTCTCAAGACTCTCTATCAGACGTTGCTCCCTACGGCTATCCCTCCACACATAAATCAGCAGTATCACTGTCAGGATAAGTGATACAACAGCCAACGACAACACCCGCAACATCGTGTTGCGACGCTCCGCGATATCTCCGTTCACTGCCCCTGTGAACGATGCCTGCTCGCCTTGCCTGATATCATTCAACAGCCTCTCTATCCTGCTCGCCAAGTTGACGCTGACCATTTGCAGACTTTTCTGCCTCGCCGTGAGCCTGTCGATGCCCTCCCTTCTCAGTTTCTCCTCGACGGCCTCAATATCTGAAAGCACGTCGGCCACTGAATCAGAAATATTGATGTTGTGCACCACCGAATCTATCACTACCTTGTTGCTGTCGCGCCTCGCTAACATCGTATCGGTATGCTGACGTTTGAAAGCATCGCCAAGACGGGGGAAAAAACCCTTCTTGCTCCTCACTACCTCATACACCGTCTCTTGGCTTAGTGTCGTCTCGGCGGCAGCTGTATGCACCACCATGGTATCTCTGCCCTCCTGGTAACCGCTGAGCCTGTCGCGGTAGTACTCCCCCATCGCCTTGTTGTCTAACGCGCTCAGCATAAGCATGGTATTCCTGCGTTTCTGCAACAACAAGATCTCAAGGGTGTCGATACGCGATTTCTGTGCACTGTCGCCCGTCATCCCACCGAGCCTCTCCGCTATTTCTATCGCCCTGTTGAGTGAGATGTCAAAATCTGCCATATCCCGGGTCAATCCGAACATTATCTCATGACTCTTGTTGTCAACATCCAAAAAACTGTATATCAGGCTGTCGGCCACGCTCCTGCACTTCGTCTGCTGCTGCTCCTCCTCGTCAATGCGCATTAGCGACCGCATATTGCCATACACGAGCCACGACGCCAAACAGACTACGATAACCAGTACAACGTAGCCAAAGGCAACCTTCAACGGAATATTCCTCCTTGGCATAATCATTCAACTGAATAATCATCTGCGAAATTAAGAAAATAAACTTATAAATATGGTTAGATAAAAAGAAATAATCTCTGTTTACCCATAAAAGCACCGCTGTGGTGGGGCGTTTTTCCCCACTCATTCCCCAATTTCCCCAATCTGTTAATTTTATATTTTCTTGTATATCTCTGACTGTCAGAGGCATAGGTCTATTTCGCAGGTTTTGGCACGGTGATTGCAATTAATTAAGCGACATGATAAAATTATAATTAACAAAAAATCACTTATTTATGAAAAAGGTATTTTTCGCAGCAATAGCTGCATTGGCATTAGTTTCAGTAAGCAACGTTTTCGCAAGCGCTACTGCTGTGAATGATGATGAGACAACGTGCAACTCAGAGAATGTAGAGGTATGTGATACCGTAGTATGCGACTCTGTGGCTGACGTTGTGGCTGAATAATCTGAATAATAATACTCACAAGACACCCCAAAGATTCAAATATAGTTTAATTATAGAGAAGTATTAGGTGTTTTTTGCCGTGCTTGTAGCGTGATGTTACAGGCACGGTTTTTTCTCCTCTCCCTTTTAATGCTAAATATTGACTCAAGTTTCGCAAGTTGTCAGCAAGCGTATTTTCCAGTTTTCCACAATGTGTCTGCCAATAATTCATGCAAACATACGCCCCGTTGTGGCGTGCGGACAGAATAATTACTTTCAGTGATGTTCCTCACGCTCAACATAGCTCAAGCGAGCTTGGCTCTGTATTCGCTCAATCGGAACATTCTATCCCTACATTGGGTGCACGCAGGTATAATCGGCCTACACATCACATTTTCCGCAACTTAGGAGATCTTTGTGCCTTTTTCTTTCAAAATTTTTTAACTTGCGAAACTTGAGATATTGATTATAAACCGTATTTCTGCATCTTGTTGTAAAGGGTCTTGCGGTCTATGCCAAGTAGCTTGGCGGTCTGTGTCCTGTTGCCGCCCGTGGAGTGCAGGGCGGTCTTGATGCGTGCAATCTCTGTAGCCTCATCGTGAAGGGCTACTGTTGTATCGTGATATATCGACGATGTCATCGAGCGCTCCAGATCTTCCTTAGTGATATAACAGCCTTTGGCAAGCAACGTGGCGCGCTTTATCACGTTGTTGAGCTCCCGCAGGTTGCCGGGCCAGCAGTGGCGTGCGAGCAACTCTGAGGCCTTGTTGTCAAAACCAATGACATTGCGCCCAAGATCCTCGTTGGCATGCTTGATAAAATGTTCGGCAAAAAGAAAAATATCGCTGCCCCGGTCTTTCAACTCTGGTATATATAGCGTGAACTCGTTGATACGGTGATAGAGGTCCTCCCGGAATCTGCCCTCCTCAACGCTCTTCTCTAAGTTGCCATTCGTGGCACATATCAGACGGATGTCAACGCTGATTTCCTGATTGCAGCCAAGGCGGCGCACTTTCCGCTCCTGTAATGCCCTTAACAACTGAACCTGGACATCGTATGGCAGATTGCCTATCTCATCAAGAAACAACGTCCCTCCATCGGCCTCCTCAAAGGCACCCTTCTTGTTGGCAGTAGCTCCGGTAAACGCCCCCTTCACATATCCGAAAAATTCAGATACTGCAACATCACGCGGCACCGCCCCACAGTCAAGGGCAACAAAGGGCCCTCCCCTCCTGCTGCTTAAGTCATGTATCTGGCGTGCGGCATGCTCCTTGCCGGTGCCACTGGCTCCAAGTATCAGCACCGACATTGACGTGGGCGCCACAAGGGAGATATATTCGTGGATTTGCCTCGATGCGGCACTCGTCCCCTCAATATAGCGGGCGGCCTGACGCTTGCCGGAACTCTCTATGTTTGGTGTCTGACGTTGAGAAGCCTTTTCACCTTGTAGTCCCTCTTTGAGCGCATCTTCTATCTTCTGCAACAATATATCTGGCTGCACCGGCTTCGCTATATAGTCGCATGCCCCTGATTTCATGGCTAAAACGGCATTCTGCACCTCCGCATAACTCGTCATCACTATGAACGGACATGTTATGTTTTGTCTCTGCATCCACGACAATAGATATAGTCCATCATGGTCTGGCAAACGTAAGTCGGATAATACAAGGTCAAATGGCTCTTCCTCAAGAAAAATCTTCACCGCGCCTCCAACACTACTGGCCTTCTCCACTTCAAAACCTTTCTTTCGCAACCATGTCTGTATCATCGTCGCAAACGTAAGGTCATCTTCTACTATCAGTATGCGCATAACTCATCTCTTCCCGCCAAAACTCCCAGAAGATGATTTTGATGTTCCTCCACTCTTTGAGGCACCTGACGACTTATTCGTTGATGAACTGCTCGGCCTGCTCGTCGAGGATTTGCTCGTAGATGAACTGCTCGGCCTGCTTGTTGACGTGGATGGCTTGCTCGTTGATGTTGACGGCTTGCTCGTCGATGTTGACGGCTTGCTCGTTGACGTGGATGGTTTACTTGTTGACGTGGATGGTTTACTTGTTGACGTGGACGGTTTACTTGTTGACGTGGACGGTTTACTTGTTGACGTGGACGGTTTACTTGTTGACGTGGATGGCTTATTCGTCGATGTTGACGGCTTACTCGTTGAAGAACTGCTTGATTTATTCGTCGATGTGGATGGTTTACTCGTAGAAGAACTGCTCGGCTTGCTCGTTGATGTCGATGGTTTGCTCGTAGATGAACTGCTTGGCTTGCTTGTCGAAGAACCGCTTGGCTTGCTTGTTGACGAACCGCTCGGCTTGCTGTTATTATTATTGGCAGGTTTGCTGTTATTATTATTGGCAGGCTTGCTGTTATTATTGTTGGCAGGTTTGCTGTTATTATTGTTGGCAGGCTTGCTGTTATTATTATTGGCAGGCTTGCTGTTATTATTGTTGGCAGGCTTGCTGTTATTATTATTGGCAG
>JAJPZD010000270.1:0-8907 GCA_021204605.1 Prevotella sp. | reverse complement strand
TTGGCAGGCTTGCTGTTATTATTGTTGGCAGGCTTGCTGTTATTATTATTGGCAGGTTTGCTGTTATTATTGTTGGCAGGCTTGCTTGTACTATGGTTATTCGTTTTTACAGGAATTTTATTTTTGTTTGCGGCAGCGACTTTTTTGGAAGCACTTTTAATATCGACTTTTTTAGGTGAGGGTTTCAGAATGTTTTTCACGCTGAATGTGCGTCCCTTATACCAGCTCTTGTTGCCGTTGCTCAGCCAGCTGTGGCCGCCAAAGTAAGTGCTGAAAATGGTAGGAATGGCAAAGAAAAGCAGTGCGGCATCGGTATAACGCTCGTAAATGCTGAAATAAAAGCCATTGGCCCATGTCACGGGGCGGTAGAAATAAGAGGCGTTCAAGAACAGATTATATTGAGTTGCCGAAAGCACATAACTCATGTCAAGGTTACGTCGGGACCAATAAGTACCGTAGAGGTCATTAGACGTTTCCAACTCCATCAGATAGTCGAGATTTATTTCGTAGGCAGCATCATACTGCTCATCCGACAAACCTAATTCGTATGCCATCTTGTCTGTAAGAAACAGAGCCTCGGCACTTGCCTCCTCGTATGACATCGCATTTGCCGTAACTGTCATTGTCAGCAATGCGACAAGTGTAAATACAATCTTTTTCATATTATCCAGTTTTTAAATAGTTCTACATTTAAATGCCGTTCCAGCATAATTCATCTATTTCATACCGCAAAGTTAAGGTTTTTTTCCAATATCTACAAATAGAAAGCACATATTAAATCTTCTTTTCTTTTGTATTTCAGTTAACTTGCACTACCTTTGCACCTTGATAAAAAGATACTTATATAAAAAAATATATTATCAACAAGATGGAATATAACTTCACTGACATTGAGAAACGCTGGCAAAAAGAGTGGGTTGAGAATAACACCTACAAGGTTGCCGAAGACAAAAACAGGAAAAAGTATTACGTACTCAATATGTTCCCCTACCCTTCGGGAGCAGGGCTCCACGTGGGTCATCCCTTAGGTTATATTGCATCTGACATCTATGCCCGCTACAAACGGCTGAAAGGCTTCAACGTGCTCAATCCTATGGGCTATGATGCCTACGGACTGCCGGCAGAGCAGTATGCCATCCAGACAGGGCAGCACCCGGCAATCACTACGGTGAACAACATCAACAGATACCGCGAACAGTTGGACAAAATCGGCTTCTCGTTCGACTGGGACAGGGAGGTGCGCACCTGCGACCCCAACTACTACAAGTGGACGCAGTGGGCCTTCCAAAAAATGTTCAACAGCTATTATTGCAATGTCGCAAAAAAATCACTGCCGATACAACAACTTATAAACCATTTTGAGAAATGCGGCACGCAAGGTCTTGACGTGGCACAGAGCAAGGAATTATCATTCACTGCCAACGAGTGGCTTGCTATGGACGAGAAACAAAAGCAGGAAACGCTGATGAACTACCGCATTGCGTATCTCGGTGAGACCATGGTCAACTGGTGCCCTCAGCTCGGCACCGTGCTTGCCAACGACGAGGTGGTGGATGGCGTCAGCGAGCGTGGCGGCTACCCTGTGGTTCAAAAGAAAATGCGGCAGTGGTGCCTCCGCGTCAGCGCATACGCACAACGCCTCCTCGACGGTTTAGACACTATCGACTGGACCGACTCTCTCAAAGAGACCCAAAAAAACTGGATAGGACGCTCAGAAGGAACAGAAGTGAGGTTTAGAGTAAAAGAGGGGGCTTCCCTTACCATTTTTACCACGCGAGCTGATACGATGTTTGGAGTTACGTTCATGGTGCTTGCGCCGGAGAGCGAGTATGTGTCTATGGTGACCACACCGGAGCAGCGTGAGGCAGTGGATGAATACCTTGCGGCAACGAAGAAGAGGACAGAGCGGGAGAGGATATCCGACCGCCGTGTCAGTGGTGTATTCACCGGCAGTTATGCTATCAACCCATTCACCAATGCAGAGATACCTATCTGGGTCAGCGACTACGTCCTTGCCGGCTATGGCACCGGCGCAATCATGGCGGTGCCGGCTCATGACTCCCGCGACTATGCCTTCGCAAAACATTTCAACCTCCCTATCATCCCCCTTATCGAAGGAGCAGACGTAAGTGAGGAAAGCTATGATGCTAAGGAGGGTATCGTGTGTAATAGTCCAGCCCGGGGCGAGGGGGCTTTAATTCTCAACGGTCTTACTGTGAAGGAGGCTATTGCGGCCACAAAACGCTATGTTGAGGAGCACGGATTAGGGAGGGTGAAGGTGAACTACCGTCTTCGTGATGCCATATTCTCACGTCAGAGATACTGGGGGGAGCCATTTCCTGTGTATTACAAGGACGGCATGCCATATATGATACCGGAGGACAGGTTGCCATTGGAGCTTCCCGACATCGATGAATACAAGCCGACGGAGACGGGCGAGCCCCCTCTTGGTCATGCCAAGGTGTGGGCTTGGGACACAGAGAGCAACAGCGTGGTGGAGAACACGAAGATTGACAACGAGAGGGTGTTCCCACTTGAGCTGTACACCATGCCGGGTTTTGCCGGTTCGTCTGCCTATTACCTCCGCTATATGGACCCGCACAACGGAGAATGTCTTGTCAGTAAGGACAGCGACGAATACTGGCAGAATGTTGACCTGTATGTCGGCGGCACGGAGCACGCCACGGGGCACCTTATCTATTCTCGTTTCTGGAACAAGTTCCTGCACGACATCGGTGTGTCAGCCGTTGAGGAGCCGTTCAAGAAACTTGTCAACCAGGGCATGATACAAGGTCGCAGCAATTTTGTTTACCGTATCAAGGACAGCAACACCTTCGTATCGCTGAACCTCAAGGACAACTACGACGTTACCCCTATACACGTTGACGTGAACATGGTGCATGGCGACGTGCTCGACATAGCCACCTTCAGGGCATGGCGGCCCGAATATGCCGATGCGGAGTTTCTCCTTGAGGACGGCAGGTATATCTGCGGCTGGGCGGTAGAGAAGATGTCGAAGTCGATGTACAACGTGGTGAACCCGGATATGATAGTGGAGCGTTACGGAGCCGACACCCTGCGTCTTTACGAGATGTTCTTAGGGCCGGTGGAGCAGAGCAAGCCTTGGGACACCAACGGCATCGACGGTTGCCACCGTTTTCTCAGGAAATTCTGGAATCTGTTTTATGGCAAGGGCGACACGCTGGTTGTAGATGATAAGCCGGCGACGGCGGAGCAACTGAAATCCGTCCACAAGCTGATTAAGAAGGTATCGTCAGACATAGAGAATTTCAGTTACAACACGTCGATAGCCGCTTTCATGATCTGTGTCAACGAACTCACGCAGCAGAAATGCCACAACAAAAAGCTGCTGGAAGACATCGTGGTGCTCATCGCCCCCTTCGCGCCCCATATCGCAGAGGAGCTCTGGCATGCCTTGGGCAACGATACTACAGTGTGCGATGCCCGGTGGCCCGAATACGACGAGCAATACCTTGTGGAGAGCAAGATGCTGTTGACGGTATCGTTCAATGGCAAGGCCCGTTTCCAGATAGAGTTTCCTGTTGACGCCGACGACGAGACAATAGAGAGAGCGGTGCTCAGCGATGAGAGATCGGCAAAGTATCTCAGTGGCAGGCAGGTGGTCAAGGTGATTGTCGTGCCCAAGAGGATAGTGAACATCGTGGTGAGATGAGACGCCACACTTTCAAACTTAAACAATGAAACCAGTAAACATCAACCGGAAGCTCCTGCTCAATGAGGTAAAGGACTATATGTTCATCACGCTTGGACTGCTGCTCTACACCTTCGGGTGGACAGTGTTCCTGCTGCCCTACGAAATCGTTACAGGCGGCGTGACGGGTCTCTCTGCCATTATCTTCTATGCCACAAAGATACCGCTTGAATACAGCTATTTCGTAATCAACATGGCGTTGCTCATCGTGGCACTTAAGGTTCTGGGCCTGAAATTCATGACCAAGACGATATATGCCATCCTCGCCCTGTCGATAATGCTCTGGGCGGCACAGAAAGCCGTCACCGACGCCGAAGGGCATTTCATCCTGCTGCTTGGCGAGGGCCAGGAGTTCATGTCGCTCATCATAGGCTGCGTGATCACCGGTACCGGTCTTGCTGTCGTCTTCCTGCACAATGGCAGCACGGGGGGCACCGACATTGTGGCGGCGGTGATCAACAAATACCACAACTTCTCGTTGGGGCAGGTGCTCATTGGCGTTGACCTGCTCATCATCGGCAGTTGTCTGTTTATCCCTGTCTTTGGCGACACCATCCAGCGTTGCCACAAGATAGTGTTCGGACTGTGCACAATGGGGATAGAGTGTTTCACCCTCGACTATGTGATGAATGTCCGGCGGACGTCCGTCCAGTTTCTTATCTTTTCCAAGAAATACCAGGAGATAGCCTACGCCATTGGCACCGAGATGGAGCGCGGGATAACCATCCTCGATGGTCACGGCTGGTTTACAGGCAGTCCGGTGAAGGTGCTTTGTATCATCGTGATGAAACGTGAGAGCGTGCAGATATTCCGCCTCATCAAGATGATTGACCCTAACGCCTTTGTAAGCCAGAGCAGCGTGATAGGCACCTACGGAGAGGGTTTCGATGCCATAAAGGTGAGGCTGAAGAAGAAGGACATGGAAACAAACTTTTCCGCAATGAATAAAAACAAGGAACAATGAAAATAGTTTTCGCCACCAACAACAGGCATAAGCTGTCGGAGATAAGGGAAATCCTCGGCAACGCCTTCGACATCCTGTCGCTTGAGGATATCGGGTGCCATGCTGACATCCCGGAGACCTCCGACTCTTTGGAGGGCAACGCCATGCAAAAGGCAAGATTTGTCTATGACAACTATCACGTTAGCTGCTTCGCTGATGATACCGGCTTGGAGGTGGAGGCCCTCGGCGGCGAACCGGGCGTCTATTCAGCCCGCTATGCCGGAGGGGCCGGGCACGACAGCGAGGCAAACATCACAAAACTGCTTGGCAAACTGCGAGGCAACACCAACCGCAGGGCACGCTTCAGAACGGTCATCGCGCTTATCTTAGACGGTGAGACACCACATACAGAATTGTTTGAGGGCGCCGTCGAGGGGGAGATAATCCAAGAGCGAAGGGGTGCCGGCGGTTTCGGCTATGACCCTATATTCCAGCCTGACGGCTACGACAGGACATTCGCAGAGCTTGGCAGCGAGATAAAAAACACTATCTCCCACAGGGCAAGGGCGGTGGCACTGCTCGCTGAATACCTCCGCAAACTCTAATCACATTCACTTTATCTGAATACCATAACCCTTAACTGAAAATTGCTCAACTCGCTTTCCATACTCATCCCTTGCTACAACGGCCTCTGCACGGAGCTCGTCAGGTCGCTCCAAGCGCAGGCGGGCATCATCGCCAACGACAATGGCTTTCTATATGAGATTATTGTCGGCGACGATGGCTCTACCGACTCTGATGTATTAAAGAAAAACAATGAGATAAATTCCATCCCCAACTGCCGCTATATTATACGTGGCTTCAACAGCGGCAGGGCCGCAATACGCAACTTCCTCGCTAAGACGGCGAAATATGAGTGGCTGCTGTTCATCGACTGTGATATGGAAGTACGCAATCCTGAATATCTTGCAAATTATGTCAAGATGAACATTGGCACTGTTGTTTATGGGGGTTATGTTATCAACGGTGATGGAAAATTACTGAAAAACAACCTTCGCTATATTTATGAGAAAAAATACGATGGCAATAGTAGTGCAGCTAAACGGGCGAGACATCCTTACAATGATTTCCATACCTCTAATTTTATTGTACGGCATGAGATAATGACCGCCCATCCTCTTGATGAGCGTTTCAGAAAATATGGTTATGAAGATGTTATCTGGGGTAAGGCTCTTCATGAAAACGGCATAGCGATAAGCCATGTTGACAATCCTTTGAGTTTTGAGAAATTCGAGAGCAATGCCGACTTTTTGGCAAAGACAGAGGAGGGGTTGAATACGTTGCATAAATTCTATAACGAACTTAAAGGTTATTCAGATCTGATCGATATAACAGAAAAACTTGAAAAGTTGCATTTATCACAAACCGTTATTCTCATCTATAACGTTACGAAAAAAATGATAAAAAACAACTTAAGAGGCAATAAACCGAATGTTTTTTTGTTTAATATATATAAGCTCGGCACTTTCTGCCGTATCAGAAAATCTTACTTTTGAAATCCATAACAAACTAAGAAGCCTTATTTAATTTATTATATAATATGAAAACAAGAACACTTACTATAATAATCTTATTGACAACAGTGGTTTTCTGCGAGGCCGACCCGGTAGGGACGTGGAAAAACTATATGTCGTATAGCGATATAACCGATGTGAAGCAGGGCGGCAACATGCTCTATGTGCTTGCCTCCAACAGCCTTTTCACCTATAATACCAACGACCAGAGCATCCAGACCTACGACAAGGCCACCGGCCTTAACGACTGTGTCATCGATATGATAGAATGGAACACAAGCACAAAGAAACTTATCATCGTTTACAGCGACTATAACATCGACATTATGGATGCCAATGGCAATGTCTCCAATTTAGCTGACTATTACAACAAGGCGCTTACCTACGACAAGACGGTTTATGGCATTGACATGATCGACAACTATGCCTATCTCTCCACTGGATTTGGCATAATGAAAATAGATATGGCCAATGTAGAGATCAGCAATACCTACAACCTTGGCTTCAGGGTTGACTATTGCTACATCAGCGATGGCATGATATATGCCGCCTCAAGCACCAATGGCACCTATGCCGCCTCGCTTTCTGACAATCTCATCGACCCCGCCTCCTGGTCTTACCAATCAGCCTACACCGCAAAAAATACTGCCGTTGATCCTGACTTGCTCGCGCTCGCGAAAACTCTCAACCCAGGGGGACCTGACAAAAACTGGTTTTATTACATAAAATATGCCCAAAACAGAATCTACTCGGCAGGCGGTATGTGGTATTCTGGTATGGGAAGTGATCCTAAAAGAACCGGTACCATACAAGTGCTTGACCTTGATAACGATGAGTGGAGCAAATGCGAGGATGATGTATCGTCTATCACCGGTTGGAACTACATTGATATCAATAGCGTCGAACCTGATCCTAAAGACCCTAATCACTTGTTCGCAGGCGGCAAGACTGGTATGTATGAATTCCAAGACTATAAATTGGTGAATTATTTCAATTCCGACAACAGCCCTATCCAATGTGCCGTTGACGGTGGTAAAGTTCTCAATAACAATTATGTTTTCGTTTATAGTATGTTGTATGACAAGGATGAGACTACTTTATGGTTATTGAATTGTCAATGTGAAAGCAACTCTATAATGGAATATAATACATTGAATGGCGAGTTCACATTACATGACAAAGATGAATTGATAGATCAGGGAGCGAGTCTATGTAATATGAAAAGCCTGATACAAGACAGCAATGGAAATATTTGGTTTGCAAATGATCATCATTGGTTACCTTCTTTTTATTGTTATAATCCAACGACAGATGCTATGCTATCATTTATACCAACACAAAACCAGGATGGCACTTCATTGGGAATATATGCTGTAAGATGTGTAGCAGAGGATCTTGATGGTAATATCTGGGCAGGAACCGATCAAGGACCTATTGTCTTATATGCATCCGATATTACAAGCAGTTCTCCTGTTTTCAATGAAATAAAGGTTCCCCGCAATGATGGTACCAACTATGCCGACTATCTTTTAGATGTTATTGATATTATATGTATCGCAATTGATGGTGCAGATAGGAAATGGATTGGCACGGATAACAATGGAGTTTATCTGATAAGTGCAGACAATATGGAGCAGCTGCAGCACTTCACTGCTGAAAATTCTCCTTTGCTTTCCAACGAAGTGTTTTCGATAACTATCAACAACGCCACAGGAGAGGTGTTCTTCGGCACTGAAAACGGACTGTGCTCATACGTCAGCGATGCTATAGAGGCAAGCGAGAAAATGTCTAAGAGCAGTGTTTACGCTTATCCTAATCCGGTGAAACCAGACTACACAGGAGACATTACAATCAATGGTTTGTCTTTTGGCGCATACGTGAAGATAGTAACGGCAAACGGTGTACTCGTAGCGGAGGGCAGGAGCAATGGCGGCATGTTCACTTGGGATGGCTGTGACCTGAACGGCAAGAAAGTGGTTGCCGGTGTTTACATGGTTGAGGCTGCCACCTCTGAAGGGGAAAAGGGTACTGTATGCAAAGTTGCTATCGTGAGATAAACCCCAGTGCTGGCAAACGCAAGACTTGGGTTGACTCTGTGCGCGGCATCTGCATGCTCGCCATAGTGCTCAACCATACGGATAGTTATTTGATAGGTGGTGCACCAGTAATAGAGTACGGACTTTTCGGCACTAATGCTGTGATGACTTTTTTCGTGGTGTCCGGCTATCTTTTTTACAGCGAAAGTGGCAAAAACATCAACGTAAAAAGAAAACTGACATCGATAGTAAGACTGTTGGTGTTACCCTATTTCATTTTTTCATTTATAATAGCCATACCTAAAGCACTTGTACATGGATATTCTATTTCCTTTATTGGTATAATAAAAGATATAATATACGGACAAGCATCATGGTTTATTATTGCCCTTGTAGTGTCTAAATTTATTTTTGTTTTTCTGATATACTTCTCACAAAAATACTCCAAAGCCATACTGCCCATCGCTTGCATAATTCTTTCCTTGATTCCTTTTTATATAAACTGTGATTTAATGAAAATTTGGAATTTAAACATAGGTTTAATGACCATTATATATCTTTATATTGGATTTCTTTATCATAGTATGGAGAAATTATTCAGTAAATTTCTAACGTTAAAAT
>JAJPZD010000190.1 GCA_021204605.1 Prevotella sp. | reverse complement strand
AGAGTTAGGAGTTAAGAGTTAGGAGTTAGGAGTTAAGAGTGAAGAGTTGGATGCGGCAAGCGTTACATGGGAAGGTAGGGGTCTCTTTCGACGTCGCATGATGTGAAGCCCATGGAGAGGGCTTTCTGTTTGTCGAAGGCGAAATAGGTGGCTTGTGCGGTGTTGCAGAGCTCGCCTTTGGCGTTTTCGATGGTTACGTCGATAGTTACGATGTTCCTGCGCTGTTCCACGATGTGTGCGCGGATGGTGATCTGCGTTTCGGTTGTCATAATGGGTTTTTTGAATTTGACTTCAAGATGAGAGGTAACGCCACAGGTCTGGAGTTTACGGAACACCACCCAGGCGGCGGTCTCATCCATCAGAGTGCAGAGGATGCCACCGTGCATGGTGTCTATCCAGCCTTGGTAGAAGGGCTGTGGTTTCCAGAAGCAGACGATGTCGTCGTTGTCCTCGAAAAATTCCATGTGAACGCCTATTGGGTTGTTTGGGCAGCAACCGAAACATTGGTAGCCATCCTTATTGGTCCAGGGATTGATTATTTTTCTCACTGTGTTCGCAATTAAAGTTAAAAGTTAAAAGTTATCTTCGGTGATTTTAATGCAGTTGATTTTTTCACGATTGTCATTGGCGGCACGTGGGTATTGCCGGCGGACACAATAAATTGTGTCCCTACATTGGATGACACGTGGGTGTCATTGGCGGCACGAGGGTGTCGTTGGTGGCACGAGGGTATTGCCGGCGGACACAATAAATTGTGTCCCTACATTGGATAGCACGTGGGTGTCATTGGTGGCACGTGGGTGTCATTGGCGGCACGAGGGTGTCATTGGGTGGCACGAGGGTGTTGTCGGTGGCACGAGGGAGTATTGTAAATGTTGTAAAATTTTTCGTTTTCATAATAAAAAAGGGTTTTATTTGAGATCAGAACGTGAAGCGCACCATGAATCTGATGCCGTTTTTCTTAGAAGTGGGCAGGTCGAGGTAGTTGAGGCGTCTGACGTACTGGATGTGAATGAGTTTAAAGATGTTGTGGATACCAGCGATGAGCTCTATGTAGGGTTTATGCGGGTTCATGATATAGGAGCCTTCTGGGAATGGCATGAGGAGGTTGTCTGCTGCGTTTTGCTGCAGTGTGGGGTTGTTTTTGTCGGTGAGGGTACCCCAGAGGCATTTCACTTCGAGCCATTCGCGCCATTTGAGTTTTTTGAGAAGCGGGATGCGGTTGAAGATTTTGCCGTTGAGGTCCCATGAGACGTCGAGGCTGGCGTAACGGTCGTTGAGGAATTCCATGTTGTTGATCATGTTGAAGGCCTCGTCGCTGATGATATACGAGAGGTTAGCGGCAGGCATGATGAGAAGGGGGTAGGGCACTTTGTTCCATTGAGCGCCCCCTTTTAGGGTGATATCCGTTTTTCCCCAGCTTTTGAGCCAGAAGCGTTTGTAGATGCTCACCTCAGTGAAGTTGTAGTTGTAGTCGCCTCCGAGCAGTCCTTTGATACCCATTGTATGTTCAACGATGAAGACGGGAGCGTCGAGGTTGATGGGCAAGCGTCGCTGCTTGGTGTTGATGAACGTCTCTCCCGGTGCGTATCGGAACTGGAGGTGCAGTTCAGTGGTTCGGAAGCTGCCGTGCGAGCGTTTCCACTGGCCGTCGTCGTCGATGTCAGAGAGAGGTTTGAAGTAAAGTTCACCGCAGCCGGTGTTTTTCTCTGTTTTGATATAAGCCGTAGTCTTGAAGCCCCATTCCTCCTCACGTTCGAAAGTGATTTTCTGTGAGTCGTAGAACATCATTTTCTCCACTTTAGACCATTTGAAAGCGGTGAAAACATTATCCTTATCAGTGTGGACGAACTTATCAGAAGGCGAGCAAACATCGTAGGAGGCAGTGAACGAGAGAGTACGTTTAGGGAATTCCCTTGCGAGATACTCCTTTTTGTTGAACGAATACGTGATGTCGCCCATGTAATAGTTTTTGTCGCTGGCCCAGCCACGCGCGTAGTAGCCGGAGGCGAACCAGTGAGGGTTGAGGTTAGCCGTTGTCTGTGCGCTGATACGGGTTCGGAAGCCATCTATGTAGTTGGTGCTGAACAGCGTGTTGATAGGTCCGAAGTCGAGTTTGCTTGGTGTTTTGCTGCTGCCCGTTTCGACAAAGTTTTCTATGAGTGCCTTAAGGCCTATCATGATATACTTGAAGCCTTTGATCTGCATGATATTGTTGAGGAAGTCGTCCATGGAGCTTTCGCTTTTGGTGAGTTGCACGAGGCGGTATTGGTTCCAGAAGTTGTCATCGCGCATTCTGGAGTCCGCCTCATAGAGAGTTGTTGCCTTACTTTTGAAGATTTTGTCGGGCAGAGGGTCGAAGGCATATTCAGACAAACGAGTAGTGCGGATTACGATAACTTTAGAGATGAATTTAGCGATGAGCATTTCCACGAACATATCATCGGTGGTGAGCACCCATTCCCCGTTAGGCAGTTGGGTGTATTCCTGTACGACGTTGAGGTTATCCACGAAGTTGACGTCGCTTTTCTTAGGTAGAGTGAGAGTACATTTTTTTACATGTAGAGTAGAGTCGGCGAGGATCCATATCTCGCCTCTGAAGCCGAAGTCCTGTTGGTTGTTAGGCAGGAACTGTAGGTGGTAGCAGAGGTCTCTTTCTACATAAACGGTATCAACGATATAATAGCGGTAGAAGGCCACGGCGTCTTTGCCGATGGGGCTAGTGAAAGGGTATTGAAGTAGTCTTATCTGGTCGTCATAGAGGTTGACATCAGTGAATACATCCTTGGCGATGGTGTTGATCATGTCGCCAGTTTCGATGAGGTCGTTGATACCAGTGGAGTTTTGACCAGTTACGATAGTTTTTTCTGTTTTAGGTTTTTTCCGGTAGATATTTTTAGTGACCGTCTCGTCAACGGAGAAGGGGAGGATGAGTTTGTTGTTGTAGGGGCACATTTCGATTTGGCTGAGCCACCATTTTTTCTTTTTTAGTTTTTCGTTTTCGAGTTCAGCGGGGTTTATGTCGTTGAGAGCGAGAGTGATTTTCTGGTATTTGTTGTATTGGTAGTAGTCGTGGTTAGAGAGGTCAGTAGTTTTCTTAGCAGCGACGACGCGTTTCATGAGTTCCACGGCGGGGTTATCTTTTCGGCTGTATTTATTGCGTTTACCTTTGATGGTAACGTTTTGCAGGCTTTTGGTGTCAGGTTTCATGGTAATGTTCATATAAGCAGGCGTGTTGGAGTCGATAAGAATCTGGAGAGTCTTATACCCGACGGCGCTGAAAGTGAGGTAAGAGCCGTTACGCCTTTCGATGGAGAAGTGTCCTGCGCCGTTGCCGGAGAGCGAGATATTAGCTTTCTTGTACTGAACGCTGGGATAAGGGATGCTGTCGCCTGTTTCCTCGTCATAGACGGTGCCCGATATTTTTTGTTGGGCGTTGGCAATGAGAGGAAAGACGAAGAAGAACAGAATAAATAGTTTTCTCATAAAGCAACGATTAAATAAGCAACTGAGCGATGTCGGTGATTATCATGTCTGGGATAGTCTCGTCGTAGGGCACGTTGTTCCAGCCCTCGCCTTTGAGCCAGGCAGTGTAGCAGCCGGCTTTTTTAGCGGGAATGATATCCTTGTAGAAGCTGTCTCCGACGACGCGCACTTCATCAGGTTTTAGGCAGAGAGCCTTCACGCCGAGTGAGAAGATACGCGGGTCGGGCTTACGAATTCCGACGTCAGCCGATTCGATTACAGAGGCGAAGAAGTTGTCGAGGGCGAACTCCTTGAGCACTTGATGAATATTGCCGTAGAAATTGCTGACCAATACCATAGGATAACGTAGGGAAAGCGTATTTATTACAGAGCGGCTGTGTTGAGCGGTGTTTTTCACGCCATTATACACAGAATTTAGTATATTATCATGCAACTTAACATATTCGTCCTCTGAGGCGTTCCAATAGCCTTCTGTCATAAGGAATTCCATCTCGAGGCGCAGTTTTATGTCGAGCGTCTTGTAGAAAGAGAAGTCAGGTTTGATGACAGGGTTAGCCCCTAAGAGACGTTCGGCGTGGACGTAAGCCTGTCGGAAAAGAGCTTCGCTGATGGGGATGTTGAAATTTTGGTAAGCGTGCCAGAGCACCTTTCCCCAGTGCGTGCCTGCGGTGTCGAGAGTACCACCATAATCGAAAATATAACCTTTGATCATAGATTTATTATTGATTGTCAGTCATTGATGAGAGTAATCTCTTGCATAGAGCTTCGTGCTTCTTGTGCATATAAACGTAGATGACATTGAGCACGGTAATTTCGATGAGCATGTAAACCCAGGGACAGTCGAGCAGGCATGTAACGTAGAGGCAAAGAGCGCGGAAGTTGAATGTGAGGATGTTGGTATATTTCATGAGAGGCCGGCTGCTGTTGAGGAACGAGTCTTTGAGATGCAGAGGGAAGCGGGCGACGTTACCATATTTATTTTGCAGAGCGAGGATTAATTTCTGGAAGGCAGGCGTGCGGTGTTCCTGGCTTTTGCAGTAGTTGGCGTAGTTGAAATAGAAGATTTGCTGGAGCAACGCCCCTTTTTTAGGCAGCGATTTGAAGATGCGCCATTGCGACGTGTAAGTATCGAGTTCGCTGCCCTCTTTACCTTTGAGGAAGAAGAGGTGAATCTGTCGGTAGTAGTCGGCGAGGGAGCTTTGAGGGGAGTGGCAGAGGAAGCCAGAAATGAGGGCGATTATCCAGATGCCGATGCCCCAGTGAGCGGAGGTGCCGGGTATGAGTTGGTTGGTCATTCTGAGAGCGAGGCAGACGTAGATAGCGAGGAACCAGAGGTCGCCGGCGAATCCGTCGAGCATACGTCCGATCATTGTTTTCTGGTTGGCGATGCGGGCGAGCTGTCCGTCGGCGGAGTCGCAGAAGTTGGCGAGCATGAGAAGAAGGACGCCGAAGATATTGTGAGAGAGGTCAGAGAAGGAGAACGAGATGCCGGCAGCGATGCCTAAGAAGATGGAGACGATAGTTATGTAGTTAGGGTGTATTTTCAGATGTTTGCAGAGAAGAGCGATGAGTAGGCCGATTGGTCGTGTGAAGTGCACGTCCAACCATTCTTCGGTGTCTTTTGACTTGAAGGAGGCATTTAGGAGATCGTTGAAACCCATTTAAAAGTTAAGAGTATTCCCTTCACCGCCCCCAACCGTGGAGAGCGAAACAGGGGAGTTGGAAGACAGATTAGTTTTAAAATGTAATTTTTTTATTATCAGTGAGAGGATGGCGTGAGCAGCTTGTTGTCGGCAGCGTGCGAAGCTTGGCCAGTCGTTGAAGTCGATAATGGCGTAAGAGCCGTCGCTTCGAATTATGCAGTCGCCGCCGTAAACATCAGTTCCAGTGAGGGAGGCGAGTTTATCGGCGTTGTTTTCAAGGTCATGGACAGAGAAATTATAGTGGTGAGGCACGCCGTTGATAGTTTCGTTGCCGAATTTGGTGTCACCGTCGTCGCAGGGGTAGAATGTCATGAAGAAGCCGGTAGAGCGTACGCCATAGAATTTGACGCAGTCGCCTAAGACGTGAGCAGTGATGAGGACATCGTAGATGCCCCGTTTGTTGAAGTCATTCAATTTCAGAGTCATATCGTATTCATTACGTGCAAAGACGACATCGTTTTTGACTTGAGCCGCTTGGTCGCCTCGTTTAAGCCAATAGCCATTAGGTCCAATGAGAGGAGCGGTGGGAATATTGTTGTCGCGCATCACCTTATATATATAAGAGCGAGCGCATGCGTTGACGCTATGAGGAGAATTGATTATTATGGAGCCTTGAGATTCTTTGAATTCCAATAAGTCGAGAGTACGTTTCAAGCGTCCCATGGAGAGTATGAGTTGAGCGTCCTCGTTGGGGTTGAAGTCAATTTCCTTTAAGAAAGCAACCGTAAAGCCCAATTGTCTTAGCAGGTTTCCTGTTTCGTCCAGGATGGCCTTGTCTTTCTCCACGGAGTTAGGAGAGAAACATTCGTCGCGGTATATGGCAAGCACATTCGTCATGGATTGGGAGATAGGAAGAGTTGAGCTTTTTGAATGTCAGCGGCATGGTCGATGTCGAGTATTTTGCTGAATTTCCATGCTTTGAGGCGGCATTTTTCGGAGATGAGGGCACGTTGGAAGTTGCGCATGCGGCTTACCCCTCTATTTATGCAGTGAGAAAGGATTTGTATGGACTTAGGAGTCAGTGCGTAGATACCACCGGAGATAAATTTGCAGTTGTTGTTGTTATCGTCAAGGAAGCCGGTGATGTTCATATCGTTGTCGGTGTCAACGAAGAGCGGTTTTTCGTCGTCGATGAAGTCGGTTACGCCCATCAGACCGTCGAGATGTCGGTTGTTAATGTAGTATTTGAAATCGTGGATGAAATGAGAGAATTCGTTTTCTAGGAATACGGTATCGACAGTGGTGAGGCAGAAGGGAGAGTCGTTGAGCCATTTGGAAAGTTCGAAGAAGCTGTGCATGGAGCTTGGAGTGGTTTTAACGGTGAAATGCAAGGGGAGATGTCTGTGATTGAGGCCGTTAATTTGTAGATTCGACAGATGTTCGCAGACAAAGGGAGATATATTGTTGCAGACGACGTAGATTTCGTCGGCATCATTGTCTAAGAACACGCGAAGGAGGCGGTCGATGAGCGGTTCTCCATTGAGGTCGAGCAAAGGTTTAGGCACATTAATGCCTTCACTAATTAGTCGTGAGCCTTCACCTGCGGCAATAACAGCATACTTCATAATGAACAAATTGGGTTGCAAAGTTATGAAAAATCTGTGATTAATTAAAGTTTTCAAGTTAAAAGTAAAATTTAAGAGTTGATTTTTGTTGATAAAACATCAAGCGAAGAAGGTAAGAAGGAGATATATCAGACATGAAAATAAAAAAAGAGTGTAGAAGAGATGTAATGTGTTGAATTAAAAAGGATTACCAGTAAATCGAATAAGGTTAAAAAAGATATTGTTATCGCAAACAAGTCAAGAAGATAGCGGAAAAAGGCTTGATATATGTTAAATAAATCATAAAAAACGAGTTTTAATAAGCTGATATTTGTGTATTAATATAAGAATTGCTAATTTTGCGGCGAGTTAGCGGTGAGAACCGAAAAATCAGTTAATAAAAGAATATAGTTTTTAAAATTTCAGGAAAATGAAGAAGTTAGTTTTAATGTTTTTTGCGGCAGCTCTGACGATGTCAGTATCTGCACAAGCGCTCATGGAGAGCAAGCTCCTTGACAACATGTATATAGGAGTCAATGGAGGAGTTGCGGTAAAGACTACTCAGCACACTAATTGGATGGGTAATTTGAATCCGAATCTTGGTGTACGAATAGGAAAGGATTTCACGCCAGTATTTGGATTTGCTATTGAGAGTAACGTATATTTCTCCAACAAGCCAGGTGAGTCGATAGGGACAGTGGTACGTTCGATGAACACGATGGGTTTGGCGACCCTTAATTTATCGAATTTGTTTGGAGGATATAAAGGAGAGCCCCGTCTGTTTGAGGTGACGGCCATATACGGATTAGGCTGGGGTCACACATTTGGGCATTCAGGTTCTGGTGTAACGAGCAGCCGTGAGGAGTTTTCGGGCAATTCATTAGTAACGCGTGACAACACGTTGACATCAAAGGCAGCAATTGACTTTGGTTTCAATATTGGAAGCAAGAAGGCATGGCAGGTATATATTGAGCCTGCAATGATATGGACGCTTGGTAACAGTCCGGTAAAGACGAATGTGAACTACGACATCAACTATTCCGGTTTCCAGGCAAACGTAGGTTTCATCTACAAGTTCAAGACATCCAACGGAACGCACAACTTCAAGTATGCAGATTTGCGCGATCAGGGAGAGATAGATGCGTTGAATGCGAAGATCAACGACTTGCGCGGAGATTTGGATGGCAAGGATGCCCAGCTTGCAGCAAAGGATCGTCAGATAGCCGATTTGCAGGCAGCTCTTGACGAGTGCAACAACAGGCCGGTACCGGAGCCAGTAGTACAGAATACGACGGTAACCAACTTGCAGCCGACAGTATTGTTCCGTCAGGGCAAGTCGGTGGTTGACCAGGCACAGTATGCCCCAATAGAGCTTATCGCCACATACATGAAGAATCATCCTGAGGCAAACATAGAGATTAAGGGTTATGCTTCACCGGAGGGTTCAGCAGAGTTGAATCAGAAGCTTTCAGAGGATCGTGCAGAGGCAGTTAAGAAGATACTTGTAAATAAGTATAAGATTTCTTCTGACCGTCTTACGACAAAGGGCTGTGGAGCTACTGACGAGCTGTTTGAGCAGGTAGAGTTCAACAGGGTCGCTACATTCAATGATAACTCGAAATAAAGGAAAAATACAATAAGAAAAATCTCCGCTCTCGTGAAACAAGAGCGGAGATTTTTTTTGTAGGGGGAGAAGATGCCTGGCGGGGTGTGGGGAAGTTAAGAGTTAAGAGTTAAGAGTTAAGAGTTAAGAGTTCGTTGCGGACGGGGTCCGAATGTATTCTAATGAAGAATTAAAATGAAAAATGAAAAATGAAAAATGAAAAATGAAAAATTAAAAATTGATGCGGCTGAGGCCGAATGTGTGGAGTTAAGAGTTAAGAGTTAAGAGTTAAGAGTTCGATGCGGCAAGCCGAATGTA
>JAJPZD010000133.1:2195-8770 GCA_021204605.1 Prevotella sp. | reverse complement strand
ACACTGTTTGTATTCTTTAAGGTAGTCAATTTCAGAGAGCAAAGATTTTTTATACGCTTCTATCTTATTAATTTTTCGATTTAAATAATCCACAATAGCTTGCTGTTCTTCTCGTGGAGGAATGATAAAAGGAATATTTTTTAGTCCAATAGGAGATAAATCCCATTGACCTACTCGAATTCCTTTGGAATATTGTGTAAAAAAGGGAATATAAGCTTTACTTCTTATTGCAATGGAAAAATATGCTTTACATGGAAAATCTAAATCACAAACATAATATGCTGGACTTACAATACCGTTATAATCTGATACGCCATAGGAGCCCTGCCATGATTTCATCTTATTAATTACGAATTGCCCTTTTTTGACAAGTTTATATCCACTCAAATCATCTGGAATATAATTGTGATTTTCATCTTTGTCATCAATATTACGCTCTATTACACCTTTTTCACGTGTAACAGATAAAAGTGCCATATCACCATACCCTTTTATAGATATCATTTTTGTAAAATTCCTAATTTTTTTCAACTCCCAATGTTCAGGTATCATTCCTATCCATGTAATACCAGAATATTTCATGGGTACATTAGGATTTAAGCCTTTTGTAACAGCTTTTGCAATAACAGACTGTTTTAGTTCAGAAAGACTTGCAATTAATTTCTTCCTTTTTTCCACATACGAGTCTATCTCGCTAATTTTTTTATCAAGATAAGATACAATTATTGTCTGTTCATTCAGTGGAGGTAAAGGAATCGAATTTTTGCGCAAAAGTTCATAGTTGATGTTCTGACCTTCTCGAATGCCAGTAACGCAAGTTTTTAATAGTTGTATAAAATCTAATGATTTGAAGATGTATTTAAGATAGTCAGAATTGGCAGTATCTGTTAGTTGAAGAATGGTGTATGCAGCACTTATTATTCCTTGATAATAAGCATATTCAATACCACCTTGAAAAGACCTCAAACTAATTACAAAATCGCCCTTCCGAACGCGTTTTAAGTTCTCCAATCCTTTATTTACGACTACTACACGATTTTCATAGAGACTTTGTGGTATAACGCCATATTTTTGTGTCGAGCATAATACAGGCTCATTCGGAAAACCTTTCTCTGAACGTTCTGTAAAAACGTATTTGATTTTCTTGGTTTTCCAGTGTTCAGGAATTTCACCTATCCATTTAATTCCACTATCTTTGTATCTCTCGTATCTTTTCATATCTCAAATCATATTGTAAGAATTTCTTCAAGCAAGCCTTTTGTATCATTTTCTATGGAGATGATATCATTAGAGATGTCCTCAATAGAACGAAGTTCCTTTGGACGATAGAAATATTTGGTGAAAGATAACTCGTAACCAACTTTTGTTTCATCTTTGGCAACGTATGCATCTGGCGTGTATGGCAAAACTTCCTTTTGCATAAATGCTTCAATACCACCCTCATAAAGTAATGGAACTTGTTCAATATCACGCAAATTCTTATCTGCTTCACCATTTACAGGTTTACAATCGGGGTCAATAACAGTAATTAATGGACGAAATTTGTTTAATATTGCTTTAGTTAACTTTCCTAATGCAGCACAATATGCATTCCAATCATCGAGTGGAGTATCAGCAGGAACGGCAGCCATTGCAGTACGGCACTTTTCTATTTCAGCTTCAGTTAGTTTGCCAACTGTAATATCATTGTTTGGAAGAACACGTAATCGCAATGGACGGTCAACTTTTATTTCCCAATAACCAAACTCTTTATTGGGGAAAATTTTGCTTTTTTCAGTCTCTTTGAAATCCTGCAAAAGACGCATTATTTCCTTGCGGTTATCTTTGTTGGTTTCGCAATTTTTCTCACCAAGATTTTTGCGCAACGGAGTTTTAATTTCTGTCGCATCAATCAGTTGCACTTTTCCACGACGGCGAGACTCTTTGCGGTTTGTCACAACCCAAATATATGTTCCAATTCCTGTGTTGTAAAAGTCCTTTTCGGGCATGGCAATAATTGCCTCCAATAAGTCATTCTCTATAATATACTTTCTCAGATTGCTCTCACCACCACCAGCATTGCCTGTGAAAAGACTTGAACCATTATGCACTTCTACAATTCGTGTTCCTAATTCAGTATCTTTCATTCTCGATACATTATTTGCAAGAAATAGCATTTGTGGGTCTCCAACATCAGGTATGAAATTCACATTAATGCTATCATCATAATTTGTTTGCTGATAGAAACGTCTGTCTGTGATTTTTGATTTGTCATTTCCTATTCCCCAAGCTTTTAAATCTCTTTTCCAAGGCGTACCAAAAGGAGGATTTGAAATGCAGAAATCAAATTTCATGTGAGAGTGACCATCATTACTTATAGTAGAACCAAAGAAAAAACGTTCTCGCTTTTCTCCGTTAAATGTATAATGGAAAGAGTCTGCTGAGGATGACAGCATTAAATCAGCCTTGCAGGTAGCGTAAGTTTCGGGTTGTAATTCTTGACCATACAGGTTTATTTTCACTTGTTTCCCTCTTTCTTTTGCGATTGTTTGTATTCTTTCTTCTGCAATTGATAGAATGCCACCTGTACCACAAGCACCATCATAAATGGAATAAGTTGCTGACTGCAATTTATCTGCTATTGGTATTACTGCAATATCTGCCATAAGTGCAACGTAATCACGTGGAGTGAAATGTTCTCCTGCTTCTGTAACACTATATTCCTCGTTGAATCTTCTTAAAAGTTCTTCAAAAATTGTTCCTAATGTATGGTTATCCACACCAGGAAGTCTCACGGTACCATCAGCATTAAGTATAGGATTGATACCGAGATTAATTCCATCATCAGTAAATTTTTCTATAATAGAACCCAAACAATCTTCTTTAAAAAGGTTTTCTACTTGGTGCTTCAAATCTAATTTTTCTATGATATCCTGAACATCTTTTGAGAATCCATCAAGATATTCCAAAAAATTCTGCTTAAGACGGATAGGGTTTGTCTCACCACGAAGATTCTTCATGGTAAAATTGGAAGTATTGTAAAACTGATGTTTTGTTATATTAAAAAGAAATTGTTCTTGTGCATCTTCGGAATAACCTAATGAGATAAGTTCTTTTTTCTTTTCCAGCACAGCTTCATGTGTATCTTCAAGTATAATATCAAGCCGACGTAATACCAACATTGGCATTATTATCTTCTTGTAATCACTTTTATTAAAGGGGTTCACAAGTACATCATTTGCAATGTTCCAAATGAAATTGAACAACTGGTTATATTGAATTTGATCCATATTACTGTATTTTCTTTTTTAATTAAAAGGAATATGTTTTTCTCTTATTGACTACCTTAAAGAATTTAAACAGCGTCTGATTAGTGATGTTGTGACTGGGAAAAAAATGTTCAACCAGATTAAAACCTGATAATATATGCCTACGCAGATGAATGAAAGGTCGTTGGAAGACCTTATAGTAAAATATCTTACTGATAAGAACGGTTTCGAGCTTGGTGAGAGTGATGATTACGACAAGGGCTATGCCCTTGACATAGAACGACTTGAATCGTTCCTTAAAGTATCGCAACTAGACGTGGTCAATGAGGCTCAGATTTTTGCAAATAGTAATAATCGCCGTAGGTTTTTGGAACGTTTACGTAATGAAATTACGAAACGTGGTGTGGTTGACGTGTTGCGCAAGGGAGTGAAACATTTGAGCAATACTTTTGTGCTTTATAACCCATTGCCATCAGAGTTGAGCGAGGACGGTCAAGCACGATACAACAATAATAATTTCAGTGTAATCCGACAGTTGCATTACAGCAACGAGGATAAACGTCTGTCACTCGATGTGGCAATCTTCATTAATGGTTTACCCATTATCACAATGGAACTGAAAAACCAGATTACTTGTCAGAATACAAGTGATGCCATAAACCAGTATAAGGCAGACAGAAATCCGAAGGATTTGCTGTTCATGCCGAAACGCTGTGCCGTTCATTTCGCCGTTGACGATGAGACCGTGGCAATGTGCACAAAACTGTGCGGCAAGGATAGTTGGTTCTTGCCCTTCAATAAGGGCGTTAACGATGGTGCGGGAAACCCTGTTAATGAAAACGGACTGAAAACGGCTTATCTTTGGGAAGATATTCTGATAAAGGAAAGACTGAGTGACATCATAGAACATTACGCACAGGTTATAGAGGAGATAGATGCCGATACGGGCAAATGGAAAGAGAAAATTATATGGCCACGCTGGCACCAGTTGGAAGTAGTGCGTAATTTGCTTTCAGAGACAAAATCTCATGAAGTAGGGCAGAGGTACTTAATCCAACATTCAGCCGGTTCTGGGAAGTCCAACAGTATTACATGGTTGGCATACCAGCTTGTTGAGTTGCTTCAAAATTCAAAACTCATGTTTGACAGTGTTGTTGTTGTAACCGACCGTGTTAATTTGGACAAACAACTTACTGACAATATCAAGGCATTCAAGCACAATAAGAATATCGTTGGTAGAGCAGAATCCAGTAAGGATTTAAGCAGTCTTTTAAAAAGTGGGAAGAAGATTGTGCTTACCACTGTGCAGAAGTTTCCTTTCATACTTGATGCAGTCGGATCAGATTTGGCGGATAAGCAATTTGCGGTAATCATTGATGAGGCTCATTCCAGCCAAAGCGGAAAAATGAGTGCCATGCAGAATATGGCTCTCAACGGTGTACAGAAAGATGCTGAGGATGAGGTAAACGAGATTGTGGAGAAATTCATGAAAGCACGCCATATTGCCGGCAATGCCAATTTCTATGCCTTTACCGCAACACCGAAGAACAAGACGTTGGAGATGTTCGGCACGCCTTTCCCTCAACCTAATGGTGAGATAGGGCATCGTCCGTTCCATGTGTATAGCATGAAACAGGCTATTGAGGAAGGCTTCATTCTTGACGTGCTAAAATATTACACAACTTACGACAGTTTCTATCATATCCAAAAGAAAATAGAGGATGATCCGAAGTTTGACGAAAAACAGGCGATGAAGAAATTGCGCTTCTTTGTGGAAAGCCAGCCTGAAACCGTTGAGAAGAAGGCAAAGATTATCGTGGAGCATTTTCACAAATCCATCGCCCACAAAATAGGCGGAGACGCCCGCTGTATGATTTGCACTGGCGATATACAACGGGCAATAAACTACTTTTATGTTGTTAAAAAATTGCTTGAAGAACGCAAATCTCCATATAGGGCTATTGTCGCATTCAGTGGCAATCCTAATTACAATGGTAAACCAGTGACTGAGGGTGGGATTAATGGCTTTCGAACTGATGAGATAGAAAAGAAGTTCCGTACAGGAAATTATCGTTTCTTGATTGTGGCTGACAAGTTCCAGACTGGTTATGATGAGCCTCTGCTGCATACGATGTATTTAGACAAGGAATTACACGGTGTGCAGACCGTCCAGACATTGTCAAGGCTGAACCGTACTCATCCTAAAAAAGTAGATACTTGTGTGCTCGATTTCGCAAACACATACGAGAGCGTGGAAAGCGATTTCCAGATGTTCTACAAGACAACGATTTTGAGTAAGGAGACCGACCCAAACAAACTCAATGACTTGTTGGACACGATAGAAAATTTTTGCATCTATACGGATGATGATGTGAATGAGATAAACGATAAATATTGGAGCAATGCGCCAAGAACCGAAATAGATCCGTTGCTCGACAAGATAAATGATAATTTCTGTAAACTCGAAAAAGATCATCAGGTGGAATGTAAGGGTGCGATAAAGACTTATATCCGCACATACGAGTTCCTGGCTACAATAATGCTTTCTTACAATGTGGAGTGGGAGATGAAGCAGACTGTTCTTAAACTGTTGCTCAACAAATTGCCTTCATTAGGAATGGATAACTTGACAGAAGGACTTATTGAGGCTGTTGACTTCGACCGCTACCGCCTTGAAAAGAAAGAGGAACGTGCAATAATATTGAAGAATGAGGATAAGGAAATAACACCTGTGCCGACAACCATAAATCCAAGTTATAAGCCTGAAATTCAAAAATTGAGTGAAATAGAACAGCATTTTAATGAACTGTTCGGCAATATTGATTGGAGAGATGAGGATTTGGTACGCAAACAGGTTAACGAGATAGTGGAGCGTGTTACGCAAGACGATTCGGTGCGCAATTCCATGCTCAACAGCGATTTGGTAACGGCATATCAGGACTGCGATGAACAGGTGGATAGTCAGATGGCTGATTCAAAGACTACCTACACACAACTTATGGATTATTATTGGAAAAATCCTGAATTTAAGGAGAGCCTCAACGAATACATCCGTGATAAAGTTAGAAATGCCATTAATCCGGAATATGATGAGGACGATTTAAAACAGAAAATGCTTAATGAGTTTCAGAAAGATTTCGCTGACATCTGTGATGGTGTGAATTTTGTTAAGTTTGAAGAGGTTTTGAACATCTTCTTCCGTATTGTCAATGCCAAGACAATTCCCGATTTACAAGGTCTGAAAAACGTCTTGCACCGCATTCTGAATTGTCTCTACCGCGCCCAGCACAGGGATGTCGATTTCCGCACATGGTATTCGCAACTCGT
>JAJPZD010000133.1:0-2095 GCA_021204605.1 Prevotella sp. | reverse complement strand
CGGTTAAGGGTAAAGTGTAGTAATGTCTTTGCACGTAAATCCATATATAGACACATTATCAACTTTATTTAATAAATCAAAAAATTAAAAACATGATTAGAAATTTATTTATCGTAGTCGCATTATTTGCGACAACAGTAGCAAGTGCGCAAATTCTCCGCGCTGACGAACTTGAAGAGTACGCAAAAGAGAAATATGGTGATAATTGGGAGGACGCAGCTACAAATCTTGGCTCTCAATTAACTTTGGATAAGAACAATGCCATTACTTTTCAGCAGGTAATTGAGGCGCCAGGTAAAAGTAAAGATGATCTTTACATTCTCTTGAATTATTGGTTCACATCAACCTTTAACGATGCCAATTCTGTCATTACATTAAATGATAAAGAACTCGGTTCGATAATTGCGCAAGGATATGTTTCCAGTATCGCACAACATGCAGGTGGAACAAGTACTTATGATGTCAGCATTAAACCTGTTATAAAATGTGATATTAAAGATGAAAAGATTCGTGTTACATATACATTACCTTTTTATTCTGTTGTTCGCATGATCGGTGGTGGTTGGATGGGGGCATTAGCAGGTAGTAATTCAACTCCGACACGTTCTGATGAGAATTGGGCTTTAGACAGTTGTTTTCCATTTGCAGCAAAGGACAAACATAAGAAGACATCCTGTAAGGCTTTGGTCATGGCTCATGCTTATTCAAATGTCGTTATGGATAAAATCGAAGAATGTGTCAAGAATGGTCTAAATGGTACGGAAGGTGACGACTGGTGAAATAAATTTTAGCCTTGTGGGGTGTGTAAATTAAACTGTGTCAAGATAAGTTTCATCATACCATATTTACAACAGTTAGCCGCTGGCTATTAGTGGGTCAGTGGCTAACTATTGTTCGTTTTTTTTTTTTCATAAATGCTAATTTAAGTATTCTTTAGCTTTATCAAATCCGGAGACATTCATTTTGAATAAATATGTATCTTTTGAATAATAACTATTGTTTACAGCTTTGACTGTAATAATTCCTCCTTCGGATAATATTTTTATAATATCATCATAGTAATTTCGTCCAGAATATCGGTCACCATATCCAGTTATTTTACCATTATAATTATACATATATTGGAAATATTGAATTTCACCATTTGCATCTTTAATAGTAAAAGTATAAGTATCATCGTCTTTTACAAGACTGTCATCATACTCTAACAATTTAAAACTGAAACTTGATTTATCGATATATAGATATGCGGTCAGCCGTGAATTTGTAATGGCAGAGTTACTAAATATACCTTTTCCTTGCATACGAAGATAGGACGAAGCTGTTTTTTCCATAAATTCATCTAAATAATAGTCTAATTCCCAACTTCCTGTACCTAAGTTGATAGGTATATCAACAATTTGTTTAAATTCTTTATCGCCAACCTTACGTCCAGATGTATTTAAATAGATTGATGAAAGATAGTAAAGCCCTTGTTTATACTCCAAATCCTTGTATATTTGACTATCTTTCTTTTTGTTGTAATCTTCTTCTGTGACATATATGCAATTATCTTTTACGTCTTCAATACTTTCATATGCAGTATCATTGCTTAACAAATAAATGTATTCCATTTTAGATTCTACATCTGCACCAAATCCGTTTTTGGCTTTTACATTTACATGAATAATACAAAGAGAATCATCAGAAAATACGATTTCTTTTTCAGAAATCTTTAAAGATTTGGGGTCTTTAACTATTTCTTTGATTAGATTTTCCATTGCTTTTTTAGCATTGTTTTCAACCTTTTGTTTTGCGCATGAAGTAATGAAAATTGTCATCACCAGCATTAAAAATATTTTTGTTTTCATAGGCATATTAGTTTTACGCAAAGGTAAATAAAAAAATAACACATTCAAAATTAATAGATAAAAAACGACTAAATCTTATTTCACCACGCTTGCCTTGTTAATCCTTATATCTTCGATGGGGCGATTGTTATCGTCAACCTGGGCCCACTGGATGGCTTCTACGATGTCAAGACCTTCTACGACTTCACCAAAGACGGTGTATTGGCCATCGAGGTTGGGAGAGCCGCCATGGGTTTTGTATTCCT
>JAJPZD010000060.1 GCA_021204605.1 Prevotella sp. | reverse complement strand
TTGCCCCATTCGTTTGTCATAAACCTGAATTATATGTACGCCACCACCAATGACTGGTGTTTCACGAGGGCGTATAAGCAGCAGATTCTGAATTTCTCTATTACGAAGAAACTGCTGAAGGATAATCTCACGCTCCGTTTCTATGCCAACGACATCTTCCGCAGTCAGAGAGACTCGTTTACGATGTACAGTTCCATTGGAACGGTGAAAAAAAGAGGCATACCGTATAACCGAATGGTAGGAGTGTCGGTGAATTACAAGTTCAACGCCGCAGGAAGCAAGTACAAGGGAACAGGCGCGGGAGAGAGCGAAATTTCTAGAATTAAGAATTAAGAATTCGATGCGGCACTGTAGGGTCCCAATTTATTGAGGACCGAGTGAAGAGTGAAGAATGAAGAGTGAAGAGTGGATGCGGCAAGCCGAATGTGGCCCAATACAATTTTTCATTTTTCATTAACTTTGTTGATTTTCCTCACGCTCAACATAGCTCGAACAAGTTCGGCTCTGTATTCGCTTAATCGGAAAATTCTTCATTTTCAATTTCCCCATTCGTAGGTGGTACACCGTCAGGCAACTCTTCATTCTTCATTCTTCATTCTTCATTCTTAACTCTTCACTCCAACGGGTAGCCATCGAAGTCGTAGAGGATGGTGGAGAGGTAACGCTCGCCGGTGTCGGGGAGAAGGGCGACGATTTGCTTACCCTCGTTTTCGGGCTGTTTCGCAATCTGCAGGGCAGCGTATGCGGCAGCGCCGGAGGAGATGCCAACTAAGAGGCCTTCGGTATGAGCTAATTGTCTGCTGGTGCGTATGGCATCATCGTCGGTAACACGGAAAACGGAGTCTATCAACTTAGCGTTGTAGGTGTCAGGAATGAAGCCGGCACCGATACCCTGTATTTTGTGAGACCCCGGTTTGCCTCCTGAGAGGACCGGCGAGGCATCCGGTTCTACGGCAACAACTTTGATATTCGGGTTGTGAGCTTTGAGGCCTTCCGCCACGCCGCTTACCGTCCCGCCGGTGCCGACTGCTGATACGAAGATATCCACTTTGCCGTCGGTGTCGTTCCAAATCTCCTGGGCTGTAGTGCGGACGTGGGCGGCAGGGTTTGCAGGGTTTACGAATTGTCCCGGTATGATGGCATTTGGCGTGGAGGCGCACAGCTCATCAGCTTTCTCAATAGCCCCTTTCATACCTTTCGCACCATCTGTCAGTACTAATTCCGCTCCCATAGCCTTGAGCAGGTTGCGGCGTTCAAGGCTCATTGTTTCGGGCATGGTAAGGATTGTGCGGTAGCCTTTTACGATAGACACCCAGGCGAGGCCTACGCCAGTGTTTCCGCTTGTCGGTTCGATGATTACGGAGCCGGGCTTCAGGATGCCTTTTGCTTCCGCATCCTCAATCATAGATAGAGCGATACGGTCCTTTACGCTTCCGCCAGGGTTGAAATATTCTAATTTTACTATTACTTGTGCTTTCGCTCCTTGCTTTTGAGCGAGTTTTGATATTTCCAATAATGGAGTGTTACCGATTAGGTCGGTAAGGGAAGTGCTTATTCTAACCATGTTTTTTAAATTAAGAATTAAGAATTAAGAATTACCTACGGTGAAGTTGCTCACGCTCGGCAAAGTTTAAGCGAGCTTACCTGCACTTGCTTACTCGCAACTTTAAGAATTCGATGCGGCAAGCCGAGTGCGTGGGTCACACCCAATGTAGGGATAGAATTTATTCTGTCCGCCCTATACCCCGTCAGGCATTTCTTATTTTTTATTTTGCGAAGCATTGTCCCTACATTGGATGAAAGAGGATGAAAAATTAGACTTTGGAGAGAGCCTGGTCGAGGTCGTCGATGAGGTCGTCAACATGCTCGGTACCAATAGAGAGGCGGATAGTGCCCTGTTCGATGCCCTGTTCAAGAAGTTCTTCGGGAGATAGTTGCGAGTGAGTGGTGCTTGCGGGGTGAATGACGAGCGACTTCACATCTGCAACGTTGGCAAGCAGGGAGAATATTTTCAGGCTGTCAACGAAGCGGAAAGCCTCCTCACGGCCGCCGTTGATATTGAAAGTGAATATGGAGCCGGCACCGTTAGGGAAATATCTCTTGTAGAGTTCGTGGTCGGCTCTGTCGGGCAGTGCAGGGTGGTTTACCTTCTTTACTTTCGGGTGGTTCTTGAGGTAGTCAACTATTTTCAGGGTGTTTTCAATGTGTCGTTCCACACGGAGGGACAAGGTCTCCAAGCCTTGCAGCAAGAGGAAGGCATTGAAAGGACTGATTGCCGCTCCTAAGTCGCGGAGCACTACGGCACGTATTCTGGTGATGTAAGCGGCAGCTCCTGCCATTTCGATAAACTTGCCCCCATGGTAGTTAGGGTCTGGTTCAGTGATTTGTGGAAACTTGCCCGATGCTTTCCAGTCGAACTTTCCCGAGTCAACGATAACGCCGCCTAATGAGGAGCCGTGGCCGCCGATGAATTTCGTTGCGGAGTGTACCACGATGTCCGCACCGTGCTCGATAGGACGTATTAAATAAGGAGTGCCGAAGGTGTTGTCGATGATAAGAGGGATGCCATGGCTGTGAGCTATTTTGGCGATAGCCTCGATGTCAACGATGTTGGAGTTGGGATTACCCAATGTCTCGATGTAGAGAGCCTTGGTGTTATCCTGAATGGCGTTCTCGAAGTTTGAAGGGTCATCAGAGTCCACGAATGTCGTGCTTATTCCGTATGATTCAAATGTATGTGCTAAAAGGTTGTAAGAGCCGCCGTAAAGAGTTTTTTCAGAGACGATATGGTCGCCTTTCTGCAGGATGTTGAGGAATGCGTAGGTTATGGCTGCCGCACCTGATGCCACTGCCAAAGCAGCCACTCCGCCTTCAAGAGCCGCCATGCGTTTTTCAAATATTTCCTGAGTAGGATTTGTCAGTCTTCCGTAGATGTTTCCATCCTCACGCAGGTCAAAACGTGCTGATGCCTGTTCAGAGTCTTTGAACACGTAGGAAGTAGTCTGGTAGATAGGCACTGCCCTCGCACCTGTGGCGATGTCAGCCTGTTCCTGGCCCACATGGAGCTGTAAGGTCTCAAAATGCAATTTCTTTGAAATCATAAGTTTTCTCCTTTATATTTTAGTTGATTAATATTTAATTCACGTTTGCAAAGTTATAGTATTTGTATTTATTTTCCAAGAAATTTTGAAAATATAGGAAATAACACTATATTTGCAGTGTGTTGTAGATAAAATATACTGTTTGGGCATTTTTGATGCCGAATTTAGAGAATAAAATTCTATGGACAAAACAGAGAGATTAGATAAGGTAGATTTGCAGATACTTCGTATTTTGCAGGAGAACGCCCGGCTTACGACAAAAGAGCTTGCGACACAGGTAAATCTATCATCTACCCCCGTCTTTGAGAGGTTAAAACGACTTGAGCAGGGAGGCTATATAAAGAAGTATATCGCAGTGCTTGATGCCGACAAGTTGAATTACGGCTTTGTAGTGTTCTGCAATGTGAGGATGTCGCATATAAACAGGAAGGTAGCGTCGGACTTCTCAGAGGTGGTTCGAGAGATACCACAGGTTACGGAGTGTTACAACATATCAGGCAGTAATGATTATCTGTTGAAAATTCATGCGCCAGACATGCGTTATTATAAAGAATTAATTCTGAATGTACTCGGAGAGATAGAATATATTTCCTCGATAGAGAGTCTGTTTGTTATGGATGAGATAAAGCATGATTATGGAATACCACTTTAAAAGCAACCGCTATACGAGCTATTTGCAAAGTCTATTTGACGATTATCACGTTGTGGAAGTGGCTATTGTTAAAAAGAATAAAAAAGTGAAAAATACATAACTTTTAAATTGAAATTATTTTGCTATATAATTTAATTATTTTATATTTGTAGGGTATTAAAAACATCTAAAAATAATTTAACGCCATGGGAGACTCAAAAATTATCACAGCTATCCTTACATGTCTCGATGCATATATGCTGTCAAATGGCAAAAGTATAATCGGAGACATGGAGGCAAATTGCGAGCTGGCACGCGCCGGTTTGTTGAAAGACTCGCAGCCCAACCCTGGCGAGCCTTTACGCGATCTCCTCACAAAGTGGAGGGACACCAACAGGTTGCCTAACAACATCAGGCAGGAGTATGGTTCTTGGTTCATTAAGCAGTCCACTTCCGTCATTAAGAGTCCGTTGATAGACCAATTCCAATATTGTTGATGGTAGATGGGTGTTCTTGTAGAGGGAATACATGAAAAGGAACTGAAAGTCCCAGTATATGTGCTTAGAGAGTATGTGTATTGGGACTTTGGATTGAAAAATAACAATAATAGGAGGGTCTTTTGTTAAAAAACATTAACCGCATACAACTTTATTAAAGAAACAACGTCTAAATAAAAGCGGATTGATAAAACGAATGTTATAAATAAAAAATAGAAATCATGAAGAAAATCGTATTAGTACTTTCTGTTGCTGTTGGATGCCTTGCATTCAGCAGTTGTGTAAGTAAGAAAGCATTGCAGAGTTGTCAGAGTGAAAATCAGGAGCTGACGGCAAAGTATCAGGAGGCAAGGCAGACAATTTCGGAAACGAATACGCAGCTTGCGGCAAGTCAGGTGCGTGTGGAAAGTCTGCAAAGCCAGCTTGACCAGTCTCAGAGTGCCTACAACTCGTTGCAGGATGCCCTTGACAAGAGTCTGACGGCAAGCAATCAGACGACAATGAACATATCGAAGCTCGTTGACCAGATCAACGAGTCGAACCAGTATATCCGTCATCTTGTAGAGGTGAAGAGCAAGAGCGATTCCCTTAACCTTATCCTCACCACCAACCTGACACGTTCACTTAGTCAGGATGAGTTGAAGGAGGTTGACGTGCAGGTTCTCAAAGGAGTCGTTTACATCTCGCTTGCCGACAACATGCTATACAAGAGCGGCAGTTATGAAATCAACGAGCGTGCGGCAGAGACATTGAGCAAGATAGCTAAGATCATAATGGATTACAGCGACTATGACGTGCTTATTGAGGGAAATACGGATAACGTACCTGTAAACAGCAGCTCGGCGAATATGAAGAATATCCGTAACAACTGGGATTTGTCTTGTTTGCGTGCATCCAGTGTAGTGCAGGCATTACAGAACGAGTATGGCGTTGATCCTAAACGTCTTACTGCAGGCGGTCGTGGTGAGTACAATCCACTTACGGACAACAGTACGGAGGTCGGAAAGCAGCGCAACCGTCGTACGCAGATTATCATCACTCCGAAGCTCGATGAGTTTATGGACTTGCTTGATGAGGCGCCGGCAGAGGAATAAGAAATAAAAGAATATCCATAAGATTTTTTAGGTTAAATGTGAAGCTGATAGGCTGTGAAGTCTGTCAGCTTAATTTTTTTAAGTTTTTTGATATGAATTGTGTAATAACATAATATAAATCAACGTTTTTGAAATAGATTGATTAGTATTTGAAAATTTGTACTAACTTTGTAACCAGTTTGAAATAACGATGACACCTAATATTTTGGTGCAATAAGTAATAAGAGTTTTAATATGAGGAGCAAGATTTTTGTAGTGGTTTGTGTTACGCTGCTGCTTACGGCATGTGGTGCAGACTCGTTGGATGACTTTCTTGGGGGAAGCGTGAGCAACGGTAGCAGCTCGGATTCTGAAGACAGTGTTCCGGCAGGAGTGGCAGGCAATCTTCTTGTCTTTGACGTGTCATGGGATGACTTTTCGGAAAATGCTTTCACGGATGCCGTTGAGACAGTTCCCACAGATGCAGACGATGAGGAGTATGAAGATTTTGTTGAGAACACATCGTTTAAATCTCAGATAAATATTGTTTATAGTGGTACATCAGCCACGGTTACGGGAACAGTAAGCGGAGTCAATGTAAGTGTTGACGGAGCAGATGTTACGGTCAACTCGACCGCCAAATCAGTTGAGTATGTATTAAGCGGTACGACTACCAACGGTTCATTCAAGATATACAGTGACAATAAAATAAAGTTGACATTAAATGGCTTGTCGCTGACAAGTGGTAAGGGAGCTGCGATAAACATACAAAGCGGCAAGAGTGTGTATGTGGAGAGTGTGTCAGGGACGGAGAACAGTCTTACTGATGCCTCTGAATATATCAATAATGTAGGAGTAGAGGACCAGAAGGCATGCCTGTTCAGTGAGGGGCAGCTATTGTTAAGTGGCAGCGGCACGTTGACAGTGCAGGGCAATAGCCGTCATGGAATATGCAGCGATGACTATGTGTATATCCATGCGGGAACGAACATCAACATAGTAACCGCCGCATCGGATGCCATACATGCCAACCAGAAAATCGTTGTTGCCGGTGGTCTACTAAAGCTGACACCGTCGAGTGACGGTTTCGAGTGTGAGGCAGGTGGTATAGAAATCCGAGGCGGATTGATTAAGGCAAATATTACGGGTAATACATCGAAGGCGATAAAGGCAGCCTCTGATGTTAATATCATGGGAGGCCAGGTTCTGCTGCTCACTTCAGGAGATGCCGAGTATGATTCAGAATCAGCTGATGTAAGCAGTTGCTCGTGTATAAAGAGCAGTGGCAACGTTAGTATCAGCGATGCCACAGTATATATGAAGAGTATCGGAACGGCAGGCAAGGGCATCAACAGTGCCGGAAGCGTGAAGATCAGCAACAGTGATGTGAGGGTGATAACCACTGGTGAAGAATATGTCTATGGCAGCCTGAATACCTACGCAAAGGGTATCAAGGCAGACGGTGCAATTACCGTCAATTCTGGCACGGTATGGGTAAGTACTACTGGCGGTAACGGCAGTGAGGGTATTGCGAGCAAGACAACGCTGACTATCAATGATGGTACGGTATGTGTCAATTCATACGGCGACTGTATCAGTGCGAGTAACAATATCACTGTCAATGGCGGTAATGTATATTGTTACAGTGAAGAAAACGACGGTATGGACTCCAACGGAACAGTAACCATTACGGGTGGCAGGATTGTTACTACCGGCAGTGCGGCTTCTGAGAGCGGCATAGACAGTGAGAGTACGTTCAAAATAACCGGTGGAACATTGATATGTATAGGTGGAGACACCAGTACACCTACGACAAGTAGCACGCAGCGTTCTGTGATCTACAACGGTATGGGGAGTGGTGGTTATCTGCTTACGATAGCAGCCTCGGATGGCACGGATGTGATGTCGTACGTGATACCACGGGATTACAACCAGATGAATGTGCTGATCAGCAGTCCACTATTAGATTCAGGCACTGACTATACAATATACAATGGCGGCAGTGTAGAGGGCGGTGAGACATTCTACGGACTTACCACAGGCGGCACATACACATCGGGAATAGCGGCAGCGACATTCACGCCAGGCAGTATGGTGACAACCGTAGGTTTATAACCTTATTAGAGACAAGAGCCATGAGCAAACAAGAGCTGTTATCCACATTCACTCCGATTACGTTGGAGCAGATGAGCGGAATAAAGTTGATGAACAGGATAGATACTAAATACCTGTTGTCGATAGAGGAGCTCATGTCGCTGTTGGAGTTGGCAGCAGAGGATTATATGGTCCAGGTGGTTAGGGACGAGAGAGATATAACATATCGCACAGTATATTTAGACACACCGACAAACAGCATGTATATTGCCCACCAGTGCGGTAGGACAGTGAGGGAGAAGATCAGGGTGCGTTCGTATGTATCATCTGACCTGACCTTTCTTGAGGTGAAGAACAAGAGCAACAAGGGGCGGACCGACAAGAAGCGCATAGCAGTATCGTCGGTTGACAATCTTGCTGATGAGGGAGCGGAACATTTCCTGCATAAACATGCCTGGTACAGTTTGGAGGAGTTGCATCCGCAATTAGAGAACAGTTTTCACCGTGTTACGTTGGTTAACAAGGGTAAGACGGAGCGGCTGACGATAGACACGAACATTTGGTTCCGTAACATCCTCAACGGTAATGAGACAATATTGGACAAGATAGCCGTTGTGGAGTTGAAGCGTGATGGGCTGACATTCTCGCCGGTAAAGGAGATATTAAGAAAGCTGCGGATACAGCAGGCATCTTTCAGTAAGTATTGCATGGGTTGTGCTCTGACGGACAGGACGTTAAGGCAGAACAGATTCAAGGAGCGAATAAGGAATTTATCAAAATATCAGAATATTAAGTATCATGGATAAGCAATTAATTGATTTGTTAGTACGATTTGGAGTCAATATCGTAGTGGTATTGATAATCATATATGGTTTCTACTTTCCGAAGAGCAAGAGGAGAGACTACAGTTTCACATTCACCCTGATAAGCATCAGTATCTTCTTCCTTATCTATAT
Source organism: Prevotella sp. (assembly GCA_021204605.1). Taxonomy (GTDB): domain Bacteria; phylum Bacteroidota; class Bacteroidia; order Bacteroidales; family Bacteroidaceae; genus Prevotella. The sequence continues at coordinate 1,004 of JAJPZD010000060.1, read as the reverse complement.
GTTGGGAGAGGTGAAGCTGAAAATTGGGTTCGCTTTAGGTCTGTTCGCCATCTTTGGTATTATAAGATACCGCACGGAGACGATACCGGTGCGGGAGATGACTTATCTGTTCATGATCATCGCCCTGTCGGTGATAAACGCGTTGAATGACGACTGGGGAGTAGTCATTACAGTAGTAGTGAACCTTATCTTCATAATATGTCTATGGATATGTGAGGGCAACCGGTTGCTAAAACACATAGCCTGCAAATACGTGAAATACGACAGGATAGAGCTTATCGTGCCGGAGCGTTATGAGGAGCTTGTGGCAGACCTGAAGAAGAGGACTGGTTTGGACATAACGAAGGTGGATGTAGGCTCTATAGATTTTATTAAGGATGCGGCGATACTGAAAGTGTATTACAAGCCGATAAATGCGAAGGTTACAAATCCTGTTGACAATGTTATGAAGATACCTGATGAGGAGTATTAAAGAGGATTATAAGCGAGGTATGAAAAAGATATTTACTGTTGTATTGTTGGCAGTGTTCGGTCTTAATCAGACCCGTGCGGGAGATGATGGCGACTTAGGCCTTTGGGCGAATGTGGAGGCACAGAAGAAGATAGCGAAGGGCTTGTCGGTGTCTGCCAGTGGCGAGATAAGGACGGCAGATGCTTTCAACCTGATGGACAGGTGGTCGTTGGAGGCGGGAGTGTCTTACCGTATCAACAAATACCTTAAGACAGAGCTGGATTATGTGTTCATAGACCAGTTCAACGACTGGCGGCTGACGGAAAAGGGGAATGTGATACACAAATACTGGTCGCCCCGGCACCGAATAATGTTGTCGGTGACAGGTCAGTACAAGGTGAAACGAGTGGAGTTCTCATTGCGGGAGCGATACCAATATACCTATCGGGTAGGAAAGCGCGTGGATAAATACGATGCCGAGAGCAGGGAGCAGATTGACGATGAGGAGGTAAGCTCAAAGTCGAAGAGCGTGCTGCGCTCCCGTTTGCAGGTG